>NZ_MWIG01000360.1:0-5345 GCF_002156145.1 Streptomyces sp. NRRL B-24572
CAGGCCCGCCCCCCTCGCCTCGCCCGTCGCGGCCTCCTACGCCCGGCTCGCCGAGGCCTTCCCCGGCCTCCGGACGGAGGAGACCGCCCGGGGCGAGCGACTTCCGGACGGCGCGGGCTGGGTCGGCGCGGACGCGCTCGCGGCCGGCGGACCCGCCCTCGACGCCTTCCTCGCCTGGGACGACGCGCAGGTGCTGCGGGACTACGGCACCCGGGCCCGCCCCGACGTCGTCGCGAGCTTCGGACTGCACCGGTACGCCTGGCCGGCCTGCCTCCTCGTCACCGTCCCGTGGTTCCTGGACCGCCGGGTGCCCCGGCTGCCCGTCCGGAACGTGGCCTTCCAGCGCGCGCTCGGCCGCCTGGCGGTCCGCGTGGAGGAGTTCGCCTGCCTGCCGGGCGACCCCGCGGCCGCCCTGCCCGGTGCCCGGGTCGTCGCCGACGAGGAGGCGCTGCGGACCGAGGTGCGCGCCTCGCTCGCCGAGCACTTCGAGGCCGTTCTCGGCGGCTTCGGGCCCCGGATGCGGCGCGGCCGCCGGGCCCTGTGGGGGATGGCCACGGACGAGATCGTCGAGGGCCTCTGGTACGTCGCGACCCTGCTCGGCGAGGAGCCGCGGGCGAGGGACGAACTCGAACTCCTCCTGCCGGGCACCCCCAAGCCGTACGAGCCGTACGCGGGCGGGGCGGGCTTCCGCGAGCTGGCCGGCGCCGAGGAGCCGGACGGGACTCCGCGCGCCACCCGCGACCGGGCCGCCTGCTGCTTCTTCTACACGCTGCGCCCCGAGGACACCTGCCTCACCTGTCCGCGCACCTGTGACGCCGAGCGCGTCCGCCGGCTGACCGCGACCGCCTGAGGCTCCCGAGGGATTACGCCACCCTTCCAGGTGACGTAAATCGAACTCAATTCCCCTTCCTTGTATGTGCGTTCGACCAGATCGCACCTATTCGTATGCCCCGCACCCCCGATGGCGTGCTCTTGCCCGGAAACCCCTTGAGCGCCCCGCGGGGTCGGTCAGTATGGGCCGCTGAACGCCCTACTGCGATGCAAGGGACACCGCATGAGACTGACCGACATATCGCTGGACTGGCTGCTTCCGGGTGGCGTGATGGTGGCCGGAGTCCTGACGGCGGTGGCGGTGCTCGCGCGCGGGAAGCGCGCCGGTGACCAGGCCGCGGCCGACGACTCCTGGGAACGCAGCGAGGAGCGCCGCAGACGCAAGGAGGCCGTCTACGGCTTCGCCTCGTACGGGCTGCTCTTCCTCTGCGCGGCCGTCGCGGCGGCGCTCTCCTTCCACGGCCTCGTGGGCTTCGGCCGGCAGAACCTCAACCTCGCCGGGGGCTGGGAGTACCTCGTCCCCTTCGGCCTCGACGGCGCCGCCATGTTCTGCTCGGTGCTCGCGGTCCGCGAGGCCAGCCACGGCGACGCGGCCCTCGGCTCGCGCCTGCTCGTCTGGCTCTTCGCGGGCGCGGCGGCCTGGTTCAACTGGGTGCACGCACCGCGCGGCATGGGCCACGACGGGGCTCCGCACTTCTTCGCGGGCATGTCCCTGTCGGCGGCGGTCCTCTTCGACCGGGCGCTGAAGCAGACCCGCAGGGCGGCGCTGCGCGAGCAGGGCCTGGTGCCCCGCCCGCTGCCGCAGATCCGCATCGTGCGGTGGCTGAGGGCGCCCCGGGAGACCTTCGCGGCCTGGTCGCTGATGCTCCTGGAGGGCGTACGGACCCTGGACGAGGCGGTCGACGAGGTGCGCGAGGACCGGCGGGAGAAGGAGCAGAACCGGCTCCGCCGGCGCGACCAGGTCAAGCTGGACCGGGCGAGGCTCAAGGCGATCAACCGTCAGCACCGTGCCTTCGGGCTCGGCCGCGGCGGTGGGCGCCAGGTCGAGATGGCGGCGCTCGGCGCCTCGGCCGGTGCGGGTACCGGCCCGGGTGCGGGCGGTGGTTCGGGCTCCGCGACGGCCGCCGTGCAGGCCGCCGTCGCGGAGCCCGCCATAGCGGACCCCGGACAGCTGCCGCTTCGACCCCGGCCCTCCCTGCAAGCCGTGAGGGGCGACGAGCCCCGGCCCGGTGAGTCCCGGACGGTGGACCTCACCGCCGAGGACGACACCCAGGCGCTGCCGCGTCTCGACTCCCTGGAGCGCAAGCTCAAGGACCTCGAGCAGCAGTTCGGCTGAGCACGGGAATCCGAAAAAACCAGCGGGGCCGCCTCTCAGGCGGCCCCGCCGTTCAGTTCGAACCACACCACCTTGCCCACCCCGTGCTCCTCGACTCCCCAGGAGTCGGCGAGGGCCTGGACGAGGACGAGCCCCCTGCCGTGCGTACCGTCGTCGGCGGGCGGTACGGGCGGCCGCTTGAGTCCGGGCACGAAGTCACGGACCTCGACCCTCAGCTGCTCGGGGACGACCGTCGCGGTCACGACGGCCCCGTGCTCGGTGTGGACCAGGGCGTTGGTCACCAGTTCGCTGGTGAGCAGTTCGGCCACGTCGGAGGCGCCCGGTCCGCCCCACTTCCGCAGCAGTTCACGCAAGGCATGTCGCACCTCCGGCACCGCGGTGAGATCCGCGCATCCCACCTTTCTGAGCAGTTGAGTCGGCTGTCGTGCCTCCCCGGCCATATCCCCCACCCACAGGTCGCGTCGAACAGGCTCACGGGGATGCATGCCCCGTGTCACCGTCCGCATTCATGAGGTGAGGGCGGAGGGTCAGGGTCTGGGCACGTTGCGCAGGTTGGAGCGGGCCATCTGGAGCATGCGGCCCACTCCCCCGTCCAGGACGATCTTGCTGGCGGAGAGCGCGAAGCCGGTCACCATGTCGGCGCTGATCTTCGGCGGGATGGAGAGCGCGTTGGGGTCGGTGACGACGTCGACCAGGGCCGGGCCCTTGTGCTTGAAGGCGTCCTTGAGCGCGCCCGCGAGGTGCTTGGGCTTCTCGACCCGGACGCCGTAGGCCCCGGCGGCGCGGGCGATGGCGGCGAAGTCCGGGTTCTTGTTCGTCGTCCCGTACGAGGGGAGTCCGGCGACCAGCATCTCCAGCTCGACCATGCCGAGCGAGGAGTTGTTGAAGACGATCACCTTCACGGGCAGGTCGTACTGGACGAGGGTCAGGAAGTCGCCCATCAGCATCGAGAAGCCGCCGTCGCCGGAGAGCGAGACGACCTGGCGGTTCCGGTCGGTGAACTGGGCGCCGATCGCCTGCGGCAGGGCGTTCGCCATGGAGCCGTGGCTGAACGAACCGATGATCCTGCGCCGCCCGTTGGGCGAGAGGTAGCGGGCCGCCCAGACGTTGCACATGCCGGTGTCGACGGTGAAGACCGCGTCGTCGGCGGCGAGTTCGTCGATGACGGAGGCGACGTACTCGGGGTGGATCGGGACGTGCTTCTCGACCTTGCGGGTGTACGCCTTGACGACGCCCTCCAGCGCGTCGGCGTGCTTCTTCAGCATCTTGTCGAGGAAGCGGCGGTCGGCCTTGTCGCGGACGCGCGGGATCACACAGCGCAGGGTCTCCCGGACGTCCCCCCAGACGGCCAGGTCGAGCCGGGAGCGGCGGCCGAGGTGCTCGGGCCGGACGTCCACCTGCACGATCTTGACGTCGTCGGGCAGGAAGGCGTTGTACGGGAAGTCGGTGCCGAGCAGGATCAGCAGGTCGCACTCGTGGGTGGCCTCGTAGGCGGCGCCGTATCCGAGCAGACCGCTCATCCCGACGTCGTACGGATTGTCGTACTGGATCCACTCCTTGCCGCGCAGGGCGTGGCCGACCGGCGACTTGATGCGCTCGGCGAACTGCATCACCTCGGCGTGCGCCCCCGCCGTGCCGCTGCCGCAGAAGAGCGTCACCCGGTCGGCCTCGTCGATCATCCGGACGAGGGCGTCGATCTCGGCGTCTCCGGGGCGGACGGTCGGACGGGTGGTGACGAGCGCGGTCTCCGCCGTCTTCTCCGGGGCCGGCTGGGAGGCGATGTCACCGGGCAGCGAGACGACGCTGACGCCGCGGCCGCCGACGGCGTGCTGGATCGCCGTGTGGAGCAGCCGGGGCATCTGCTTCGGGTTGGAGATGAGTTCGCTGTAGTGGCTGCATTCGCGGAACAGCTGGTCGGGGTGGGTCTCCTGGAAGTAGGAGAGGCCGATCTCGCTGGACGGGATGTGCGAGGCGAGCGCGAGGACCGGGGCCATGGAGCGGTGGGCGTCGTACAGGCCGTTGATGAGGTGGAGGTTGCCGGGCCCGCAGGAGCCGGCGCAGGCGGCGAGGCTGCCGGTGATCTGGGCCTCGGCGCCCGCGGCGAAGGCGGCGGTCTCCTCGTGCCGCACCTGGATCCAGTCGATCGCGCGGGTACGGCGGATCGCGTCGACGACCGGGTTGAGGCTGTCCCCGACCACTCCGTACAGGCGCCGGACGCCCGCGCGGACGAGGATGTCGACGAACTGTTCCGCCACGTTCTGTTTGGCCATGGCTCCATCAACACACGGCCCGGCGGGTTACGCCTCCCAGACGGCCACCCCCGTACGGTCGTCGGCGTAACCCGTCACCCTCAGCTGGGTGTCGGCGAGGAAGGCGGCGAGGCCGGGCGGCTCGGCGTCGGCCCAGCGGGCGGCGAGCTCGCGGGCGAGGGCCGGTTCGCCGCGCATCGGCTCGGCGAGGCCGGGCGAGGCGAGGAGCAGGGTGTCGCCGGCGCGGGCGACGGAGGCGCGGAAGCGGAACGGCTCGGCGGGCGGCGGGACGGGCTCCTCGATGAGCGGCGGCGCGGTGGTGATGCCGAGGTCCATGGTGAACCTGTCCCCCTCCTCGGTCGCCTCCGGACCGGCGGGCGGCGAGCCGAAGCCGACGACGGCGGCGCCGGTGACGGCGGCCGGTTCGGGCAGGAGCGGTTCGAGGTCCTGCCAGGAGCCGTCGCGGAGCCGGAAGAGACCGCCGCCGCCGATGCCGAAGAAGACCCGGGTGCGGCACTCGGGGTCGGCGGGGACGAGGAGGCAGCGGAGGGTCGCGGTGTACTCGTCGGGGGCGAGGCCCCGTTCGGCGGCGCGGGTCCGGAGCTTGCCGTAGGTCCGGTCGGTGAGCCGGTGCAGTCCGGACTTGAGGTCGCCGCGGCGGCCGGACCTGATGTCCTCGGAGAGCCGGGCGTGGCTGCGGCAGACGGCCTCGGCGATCCAGTGGCAGGCGTCGGCGGCGGCGAGGTGGGCGTCCTCGGCGGCGCGGGATCCTGCGGCGACGGCGACGAGGACGAGCGCGGTCTCGTCGTGCCCGAAGCGGGCGGTGAGCAGGGCGTCGCGGCGGGGTTCGCCCCGGTAGCGGGCGGAGTCGCCGCGCACGGAGGCGGCGCGCAGGGTGCAGGTGCCGTAGCGGGCGCCGTCGAGGACGG
>NZ_MWIG01000361.1:0-2915 GCF_002156145.1 Streptomyces sp. NRRL B-24572
CCTGCTCGCGGCGGGCGCGCTGTGGACGGCCGGCGTCCTGATGCTCGTCTCGGTGGTCCTGCCGCGCACCCGGATCGGCGCGGACCGCACGCTCCTGCGCGAGCTGACCTCCGGCC
Organism: Streptomyces sp. NRRL B-24572; assembly: GCF_002156145.1. Taxonomy (NCBI): domain Bacteria; kingdom Bacillati; phylum Actinomycetota; class Actinomycetes; order Kitasatosporales; family Streptomycetaceae; genus Streptomyces; species Streptomyces sp. NRRL B-24572. The sequence goes on from NZ_MWIG01000361.1 coordinate 117, forward strand.
CGTCCGCGCCCGCGCTGCGGGAACGGCTCGGCGCGTCCGGGGCGGACGCCACCGACTGGCTCCTCGAACAGGCCGGCGTGCACGGGCTCGTGCTCGCGGCGAAGTACCGGTGGCTGCGCCTGGGCGTGCTCGCGCTCGTGCTCGGCGCCCTCCTGGCCCTCTTCAGCGAACTGTGGTGAGAGAGAACATGCAGTGGACCAACAGGGGGAGCGCCCTGCTCCTCGCCGGGGTGCTCCTCGCGCTCTCCGGCCCGCTCGCGGTGCCCACCGCCACGGGCGCGCCCGCCGCCGGAGCCGGGGCCCCGGGCGCGCCCGCCGCCGGGGCCCCGGGCGTGCCCCGTACGGCCGCCGCACCCGCCGAGGGGCCCGACCCGCTCGACTTCGCCGTCGTCGTCGACCAGTCGGCGAGCCTCGCCGAGAAGGACCTGGCGCGCGAGACCGAGGCCGCCGCACTGCTCAGCCAGGGCGAGATATCGGAGCGCTCGCGGGCCACCGTCATCGGTTTCGGCAGCTCGGAGAAGCCCGGCCAGTCGCCCGTGCGCGACGTCTGCCCGCTCACCGTCGCCGACGCGGCGGGCCGCGAGCACCTCAGCGAGTGCGTCCAGGAGCTGGGCCGCCGGGACGCCGCCCGCATGGGCCCCGGCACCGACTTCCCGGCCGCCGTCCGGCAGGCGGTCACCCGCCTCACGGAGAGCCGACCCGCGGCGAAGGGGACGCCCAAGGTCGTCTTCCTGCTCACCGACGGCAGGCTGGACGTCGCCGACAGCCCCGAGTACGGCACCGACCGCGACACCCGCCAGTCCAACGGCGCGCGGCGGCTCACCGAGGAGCTTGCCCGCGCCCGGGCGGCCGGCGTCCAGATCTGGCCGCTCGGCTTCGGCAGCGAGATCGACCGCTCCGCCCTCACCGCGATGGCCGAGGGCGGCTACCGGGGCGCCTGCTCCGACATCCCCGGCTCCGTCCCCCGCATGCGGGTCGTCGGCACGTCCGCCGAGATCGACAAGGCGCTCCAGGAGACCTTCGCCGCCGCCCGCTGCGCCCGGATCGCCCAGGGCACCGTCGGGAAGCCGCCCGCCGACCTGACCGTGACCATCCCGCCGATCGCCACCGACGGCTCCCTCACGGTCGCCAAGCACGACCCGAAGGTGCGGGTCACCTACTACGACCCGGCGGGCCGCAAGGTGCCCGTACGGGGCGGGTTCGACGGCTCGACCTTCGAGGTGAGCGGCCAGGACGGGCCGGTCGAGGCGCTGCGCGTGAAGGACCCGCTGCCCGGCCGCTGGCGGGTGCACATCGAGGCGCCGGAGGGCCATCGCGACCGGGAGGTCGCCGTCCGGGCCATCTGGCAGGGCCGTCTCCGCTCCGACGTCACCCTCGACCCGGCATCCCCGCGCGCGGGGGAGAAGGTCACCGTGCAGGTGCGGATGCAGACCCGGCGAGGGGTCGTCATCACCGATCCGAAGCAGCTGGCCGGTCTCACGGCCTCGGCCGAGGTCTCCGGCGCCGGCTTCCGGCCCTTCGACTTCCAGCTCGCCGACGACGGGCGGGCACCCGACGCGAAGGCCGGGGACGTCCGCTTCACCGGCACCTTCACCCTGCCCGCCGGGGCCACCGGCGACCTGGAGCTCGTCACGCGCATGGCGGCGCCCGGCATCACCTCCGACCGGCGCCCGGTGCACGCCCGGCGCGGCCCGGACGTGCCGGTGCTGACCGCGGGGCTCGCCGTCGACCGCGTCACCGTGCACCCGGGCGGCACCGTCCGCGGCACCCTCGACGTCACCAACAACGACTCCGCTCCGCACACCCTGCGGCTGGCCCTCCAGGACCAGACGCCCGGCGCCGAGCTCACCGTCGCCCCGACGCAGGTCACCGCGGTCGCGGGCCGGAGCACCCGCGTCCCCTTCACGGTGACCCTCGCGGCCGGCACGGCCCTCGGCGAACTGGGCGGAAAGATCGCGGTCCTGGACACCGGCGACGGAGACGCCGTCCTCGACACGGCCTTCCTGGACGTCCTCGTGGTGGCGCCGCCCACCTGGTGGGACCGCTGGTGGAAGGCCGTCACCGGCGGCGCCGTCCTCGTCCTCGTCCTCGCCGTCCTCGTCGGCATCCGGCTCGTCGTCCGGCGGCGCCGCCGCGACCTCACCGGGACCAAGCTCGAACTGCTCGACGACGGCCGGTCCCTGTTCGAGCTGACCGTCCGCAAGGGGCAGAGCGAGAACGGGTCCTTCGCCTTCACCGTCGACGAGCCGTACGGGGGTTCGCCGATGCTCCGCACCGTCCGCGGCGCCGCCGCCTCCACCGCCCACGTGCTGCGCCGCACCGGCTCCGGCGAACTGCTGCTGCGCCCCCGGGGCGGCCGGCAGGTGCCGGTCAGGCCCGGTGAGCCGATCGGTCTGGGCGAGCACGAACTCGTCGTACGGGGCGGGCGCGTGCCCTCGCCGCGGAGGAACCGGCCCCCTCGGCGCCCCGGCCCCGGCACCGGACGCGGCGGGGACACCGGCTCCGGCCCCCGCACCGGCCCCGGCACGGGATCCGGCACCGGTTTCACCTCCGGGACCTCCGGGCCCCCCGGGACCCCCGAGCCCGGCGGGTCCGGCGGCTCCGGCGGGTCCGACCCCTACGACGGCAACTTCTGAACGGGCACCGAGGAGAGACGACATGAAGATCTACCAGCCCATGCTCTTCGTCGGACTCGGCGGCACCGGCGGAAAGATCGGCAGCGAACTCGAACGACAGCTGCGCCGGGAGCTGTGCGGACCCGACGGCACCGACCTCGTCGACGGCGGCCGCCGGCTGCCCT
>NZ_MWIG01000362.1:0-2080 GCF_002156145.1 Streptomyces sp. NRRL B-24572
GCCGGTCATCAGCGGCGTGCGCCCGTCCGGCACGCTCGTCTGGTCCCCGCTCGTCGACGGGCAGCCACGCTGGATCATGGGACTGCTGATTTGCCTGCACCCGTGACAAGGGGCTCCTATGTGGGCACGCCGCTGCGGGCAGCCCTGGATGGGCTCGCCCGCAGCGACGCTTGGTCAAACCCTCTGCCGGTACTCCTCGATGGCCTGCCCATGCGGGTTGTCGGCGGAGAGCGCAGTCTCCTTGGGGGCGACGCTCTGGGCGATCCGAAGGCGTGCGCGGCGGACCTTCGGGGCCCAGAAGGCCGTGGCGAGCTTGCACAACGGCGGCCCGAAGATCACCAGGGCAATGGCGAGGACGACGGCGACGGGGGTGCTCTCGGGAACCACGTCCATCAGGGCGTGGGACAGAGGCATCTTCTGCATGGGTTCTCCGTGGGGTCGGCCTTGGTCAGCCAGCCCCGTAGACGGAGGTCAGGCAGCCAAGGCGAATTCGAAGGGGACGCGGGGGCACGCGTCGACCGTCGGGGGACGGGGAACAATCGAGCACCTGAGCCGACTGACGCCGCACGGGCTCGACTCGACGACGAACGTCTGGTCCTCGTCCCAAAAGCGCAGGACACCGAGGTCACGCAGAGCTGCGTCCGTCAGGAACTTCGCCAGGTACTCATGAGCGCGCGCCTCCCGTTCGGCAGCTCGCACGAACCCACCGCCGAAGGGCATCCCTTGGTCAAGGACCGCCCCCGCCGGCTCCCGGCGCAGGCCGAAGAGGTTGTTGATTGGCGCGCCATCCAGGACATCGACGCCACGCGTGGCAAGAGCCTTCGCACAGCGGACCGCCAGCCGCAGCCGGCGTGCCTGTTCCTCGTGCCGCCTCGCCCGGAACAGGAGAAGTGCAACGTTCGTCTTGCCCGAGCCCGTGGCCATGTGAATCTGGAAGGCCGGAGCCGCCTTGCCCGAGTCGTGGTCGGCCATGAGCATGTCGATCGAGGGGGAACCGGCGGCGCGGTAGAGCTGAGAGAGGGAAGACGCGTAGGCCGCGCTGTCCCGCTTCGCTCCCCCGGCGACGTCCATGGCCTGGAGTCTACTCCGGACCTGCCGGTGACGCGGCTGACTACCCAATCGTCAGAGGCAGTTACCTCGCGCGTGAGCGCGCGACGCTAAGCACCTCCGCTCCTCATGGTCCCGAGGCCCGATCACCGGACCTTATGGAGCACCACCTCATGGCAGGCGAGACCGCCAACAACAACCAGATCCTCATCCCATCCCTCACCCGCGTATGGCTGGCCCTCGTCGGCACCCCGCGCCAGCCGACGCCACCGTGGCGATGCCCGCCTGCGATGGACTTCCAAGGGAACTCGGGTCAAGGCGCAGAGGGAACACCCGACGGTGAGCGAGAAAAGCAAATGCTTGACCGCCTCTGGAAGTCCGGGGCGCCGGGCGCCGTCGTGTTCGGCGAACCGACCGGGGACAGCTTCACCGCGACGCTCGGCTCTGATTCGGGCATTTCCCCTGCATGGGTGGGGTGTTGAGGGCTGAGCCGTTGCGGGTGGAGACGTTCACGGGGCTGCGGATGCGGCAGTTCGAGCGGCTGCTGAAGGTCGTGCGTGAACGGGGCGGGAACGGGGCCCGGCGGCGGCCAGCCGTGGTGCCTGTCGCTGGCGGACCGGGTGCTGCTGATGGCCGTCTATTACCGCACGAACCTCACCATGCGGCAGCTCGCGCCGTTGTTCGGGGTCTCGCCCGCGACGGTGTGCCGGGGGATCCAGCGGCTGCGGCCGCTGCTCGCGATCGAGCCGGCCCCCGCCCGGCCGACGCGATGGACCGGCTGTGGATCGTGGACGGCACCCTGATCCCGGTCCGCGACCGCAAGACCGGCGCGTCCTCACGCAACTACCGGTTCTCGGCGAACGTGCAGGTCATCATCGATGCCGACACCAAGCTGGTCATCGCCGGGGCCCGGCCGGTACCCGGCACCACCGCGGACGCGAAGGCCTGGCGGGACTCCGGCCTGGCCGCCGTCTGCGAGGGCGTGACGGTGCCGGCCGACCACGCCTCCATCAACACCGGGCTCGTCGTCCCG
>NZ_MWIG01000362.1:2085-7229 GCF_002156145.1 Streptomyces sp. NRRL B-24572
ACAACCCCGCCCTGGCGGCGCGACCGGACCAGCCCCGAAACCGGCCCTGACCTGCCCAGACGCAACCTTCTGCAACACGCTCAGTCGTGTTTTGAAAGTCGGCTCGGTGTCTCGTCCCGCATCGTGATGATCTTGATGTGGGGCGAGGGGACCTTTCTGACGGGCAGCGGGTGGTGCTGGAGCCGTTACTGCCGGTCGCGTTGTCAGGGCGGCCGGCGCTTGGTCGGCGGAGGCTGATCAACGGGATCCGCCGGCGGGTACGGACCAGTGCTCCGTGGCGGGATCTGCCGCAGGGGTACGGGCTTTGGCAGACGGTCTATGGGCTCTTTCGCCGCTGGCAACGCGACGGCGCTTGGACCGTGCTGCTGACCCGGCTGCAGGCCCGGGCGGACGCGGCCAGGCTGATCACCTGGGAGGTCAACGTCGACTCCACGATCTGCCGGGCCCATCAGCATGCCGCGGGCGTCCGCCGCAACGGACAGGCCCAGAACGAACCGCCGGGCGGAACCCGCACCGAGCCCGACGAGCACGGCCTGGGCCGGTCTCAGGGAGGCTTCACCACTAAGGTCCACCTGGCCTGCGAGCAGGACCAGCGTCTTCTGTCTCTGCTGGTCACCGCAGGTCAGCGCGGTGACCGTCCTCAGTTCGCCGCCGTCCTGGAAGACATTCGAGTCCCCCGCACCGGACCGGGCCGCCCCCGCGTCCGACCGCTGCGAGTACGGGGCGACAAGGCGTACTCCTCCCGCGCAACCGGGCCTACCTTCGAAAGCGCGGAATCCGCTGCACGATCCCGGAGCCTGCCGGCCAGGCCGCCCACCGCAAGCGGCGCGGGGAGGTCGGCGGGCGGCCTCCCGTCTTCGACCGGGAGGACTACAGGGCCCGGCACGCGGTCGAGTGCGGGATCAACCGGCTCAAGCGCAACCGCGCGGTCGTCACCCGGTTCGACGAACTCGCCGTCCGTTTCGAAGCCACCGTCCTGATCGCCGCGATCGGCGAACGGCTGTGACCGGCCTGAGCTGTCGGTTCCTCATGCCATGCTGACCGCGACCCGGGTCGACAGCGAGGGAGGGGCAACGATGGGGACTCAGTACCACGGCGCCGACAGCGAGAACGGCGACCGCATCGACGACCCCTCCGAGGACGCGCTGCTCATGATGATCGGCGACCTCAACAACTCCGACAACACCTTCGTGGTCGTCCAGCCCGACGAGGACGACCCCGTCTGGTTCGCCTCCGTGGCCGTCCTCGGTGAAGGCGGCTACGAGATCGTCCGCCGTGACACCGCCCGCAACGAGCACGAGGTCACCACGGCGACCAGCATCAACGACATCGCCCGCGACCTCACCATCTGGATGGCCGCCCGCGACTTCCCCGGACGGCCAACCAGACAAGTCCACGACTTCCAAAACACGGCGTAGGTCCTGTCCGGCGCCACCCTCGGTGAGACGGTCGTGGCCTCGAGGACAAGCACCGCGATCGGAGTCGCGAGCGTCGGGGAAGCGGTCCAAACGGTCGAGGGTCAGGGGGGGAGGACGGCACCGGGGCAGGGGGCCCGGTCCGACCGGGCGCCGGGCGTCCGTTCCGGCGTGCGGGGGAGCACACTGGCAGGAGGGGGCGGAGGCCTTGCCCCGTCCGGGGTTCGCCCGCCCCGCCTGCTCGTGGAAGAGGGTGCGCGGATGCCCAGAACTCGGTCCTCGTCCCGCTCGCGCTACGCCCCCGACCGGGGGCTCGCGACGCGCATGGCGACGACTATGTTCCTGATCGGTCTGCTGTACGTGGTCTTCGTCGGCGTCCTGCTGGTACTGCTGCGCGGCTCCTGGCCGATCATCCTGCTGATCACGGGCGCCCTGTTCGTCGGGCAGTTCTGGTTCAGCGACCGGATCGCCGCGCTGGGCATGGGAGCACGCGAGGTGACCCGCGAGCAGGCACCCGAACTGCACGGCACCGTGGACCGGATCTGCGCGCTGGCCGACATGCCGAAGCCGAAGGTGGCGATCGCCGAGAGCGACGTGCCGAACGCGTTCGCCACCGGCCGCGGCGAGAAGACCTCGCTGGTCTGCGTCACGACCGGCCTGCTGCGACGCCTGGAGCCGGAGGAGCTGGAGGGGGTCCTCGCGCACGAGATGTCGCACGTGGCGCACCGGGACGTCGCGGTCATGACCATCGCGTCCTTCCTCGGCGTCCTCGCGGGGATGATGGCGCGGGTCGCGCTCTACAGCGGTCTCGGCCGCAGCCGGGACAGCACCATGGGCCTCGCCGTGCTCCTCGTCCCCGTGGTCAGCGCGGCCGTATACGTCGTCAGTTTCCTCCTGACCCGCGTCCTGTCCCGCTACCGCGAACTCGCCGCCGACCGTGCCGCCGCGCTCCTCACGGGCCGCCCGTCGGCACTCGCCTCCGCGCTCACCAAGGTGAGCGGCGCGATGGCCCGGATCCCGACGAAGGACCTGCGCAAGGCGGAGCCGTACAACGCTTTCTGGTTCGCTCCCGCCTTCTCCTCCAAGGAGAGCCTGAGCCGGCTGCTCTCCACCCATCCCACCCTGGAGCAGCGGCTTGAGCAGCTCACCCGGATCTCGGCGCAGCTCGGTGGGGCGTGACGGCGGTGGGACTTCTCGACAGCATCCTCGGGCGCAGCCGACCGGTCCGGCCCGATCTGGACCGGCTCTTCGGACTCCCGGCCGCGGCGCTCACCCTTCAGGCGGGCACGGGCTTCGTCCCGGCCGGCGCCGGGTCGGTGTGCTTCGCCGCGGTGGAGGGCGGTGCCTTCGCGCGTCTGAAGGAAGACGTACAGGACCTCCTCGACGTCGAGGAGGTGGCCGGCCCCGATCGGGGTGCGGGCGGTGGCGAGGGTCGGAGCACTGGACCGGGGGCGTACCCCGTGACGTACACCTCGGACGCGTACGGCTACACCTGGCTCACCGTACGACGTCCCTCCGAGAACCTGATCACGCTGGTCAATGACCTGCACTCGGTCAACGCGCTCCTCGAGGAAGCAGGCTTCGGCCCCAATCTGCTCTGCTCCCTGACCGCGTTCCGCGCCCCGGCGGCCGAAGCACAAGGCCCGGGGACGAAGGGAGTCCTGGCAGAGGGCGTCCGGACGGAGGGTGCGTGGACGGCTCATCCGGGAGCCGACGGGCACCGGGCACACGACCTCGCACTCGTGTATCTCTACAAACGCGGCACCTTCTACCCCTTCGCGCCGCGCACCGACCGCGCCGAGAGCCGAGACAACGCCCTTGAGCTCCAGGTCAGGGGCCTGCTCGCCGGCGACCTCGCCATGGAGCCGGACATGGAGCGGTGGTTCCCGGTCTGGGGCGCGCCGGGGCTCGGCGGGGCGGAGCGGCTCCCGGGGCCTTGATCGCCGTCCGGCCGGGCCGTACACGCTCGGCCGCTACGGCGTGGGGCGTGCGCGTCCGCCACTGCCGACGACGACGAGGCGGCGGCGGTACGAGAGGCGCTCGCCCGCACGGATCGTGCGGCGCCGTCAGTCGGCGATCGTCCAGTTGAGCTCGGTCCGCAGGTCCCGTGGGTCCATGTCCGCCGTCGGCTGCGTCACGTACGTCTCCCACCGGTCCTGACCGCCCCGCAGCCCTTGCGCCCGGATCCAGGCCCCAAGTCGTTCCCAGGACTCCCCCAGTCCGTCGAACCCGCCGTGATGCGTCACCCGCGCGACCCGCCCGCCCGGGAGCTCACCGGTGACGACCCCGTCCTCGGCCCGCACCTCCCGCCCCGTGACGAACCCGACCTCCAGGTCCCGCTTCTCCCCCAGTCCCTCGTGATACATCCCGAACGCGGCACTCTTCGGTGGGACCTGCTGCCGCCGCAGCACCCGCCCCAGTGCCGCGAAGGCCTCGTCGAAGAACGTCCGTACTTCGCTGGGGGCCACGACGCCACGCACGACGGCGGTGGTCTCGGGTTCGAGTTCCACGAGCCGGGGCTGCTGCTCGGGGTCCGGGGTGTTGCTGTCGTGGTCGCTACGCATGCTCATGTCGTTCCGACGCTCCGATCCGCGTTGACGGCGTACTGGGAACGTACAGACCGGATGCGCGTCGGAAAGTCATCGCCGCGCCCGGAGCCGCATCCGCCACATGCGGCCCGAGGCTTCATGTCGTGAGGCCTCACGGTGTGAGGACGACCTTGCCGGTCCCGTGCCCGACTCGGCGAGCCGCAGCGCCTCGGCGACCCTCGCGAGCGGCAGGACGGCGGCGACCTGGGCCGTGATCTCACCGCGCCGCTGGGCGGCGAACACCTCAGTGAGGTCGGCCCGCAAACGGGCGCGGAAGCGGTCGGTGGCGAAGGCCCGGCCGGCCCAGATGTCGAAGAAGTACGCACGGCGCCCGTTGGGCAGCGCGTTCCACGGCCACACCCGGCCGAGGATCTTGAGCACCGGCCACTGCCTGGAACCGGTGTTGTCGCGCGTGGCGGCATTGCCGTACGACACGAGGGTGCCTCCAGGGGGCGAGCAGTCGCCACGAGTCACGCACGCTGCGGCCGCCTATGGGGGTGAAGACGGCATCCACTCCCCGGGCGCGAGTTCCCGGACCCGGCCGGGCACGTCCTCCGTCCGGTAGTCGACGGGAGTGACGCCCAAGGCGCGCAGGGCGTCGTGGTGCCGGGCCGAGGCAGTGCCGATCACGGTGGCACCCGCCGCGCGGGCAAGCTGGACGAGGACCGTGCCGATGCCTCCGTTCGCCCCGGGCACCAGGGCCGTCGCGCCAGCCCGCACCCGGGCCGGGCCGTGCCGTGCCGTGCCGTGCAGCATCTGCCAGGCGGTGGCCCCGTTGACCACGAGCACCTCGGCCTCCACCGCGCTGATGCCCCTGGGCACCGACGCGACGATGCCGACGAGATCGTGGCCCGGCACGAAGGGGAACGGCGGCTGGTCGTGACAGCGGCCACGGAGCAGTGCCGCAGACGAAGCCCCTCGGGCTCGGCGGTGCCGGGCAGGGGGACGGGGCGAGAGCGATGCGTGATGAGCGATGGGTGAAACGACGGCAACCCCGCGCGAGCGGTACCGGAACCAGGCGCGTGCGGAGATCAAGAAGCACGCCTGGGAGCAGATCGCGGACGCCGGGGCCTCGGCGCTCTCGCTGAACGTCACCGCCAAGCGGCTGGGGATGAGCGGCCCCGTGCTCTACCTCTACTTC
>NZ_MWIG01000363.1:0-2793 GCF_002156145.1 Streptomyces sp. NRRL B-24572
GGGCCTCGCCGTGCTCCTCGTCCCAGGGGCCGCGCCGGGCGTCCCCGCGGTCCTCGTCCCAGTCCGGGTCGCTCGGCTCCGGGGCGGCCTCCTCCAGGGCGCGCGGCCGCCGCGGGGAGTCGCCCGAGGGGTTGAGGACCCGGTCGGTGATGCCGCCGAGGACGGTGCCGGTCTGGGACCGCAGGTACATGAGCACCTGGTACATCTGCTCGCCGATGTCGTGCCGTTCGAGGACGCCGGTGTCCAGGAGCCGACTGAAGACCCTCAGGTAGTCGTCCTGGCCCTCGCGCCGCTCCCGCTGGAGCTGGGTGCGGATCTCCCACTGCTTGTCGGGGTGCATCGCCATGTGGTGGGCGATCTGGGCGAGGTCGCCGCGCCGGAAGAGAGCCTCCATCTCGCGGGCGCGCTCGGCGACGAGGGCGCGGTCCGCCGCCTCCCTGCGCCGCTCCGCCTCGGCGACGCGCTCGTCGGCCTCCATGGTGACGCCGACCCGGTCGCGCCGGGAGACCTCGGCCTTGACGGAGTCGTCGAGGTCGATGAAGACGAGGACCCGGGTGCGAAGGCCGATGTCCCGGCCGAAGCTGAGGCGCCCGGTGGCGAGTTCCTCGCGCACGGCCTCGTCGGCGCGCTGCGCCTCGGTGATCCGGAACCGCCGGGACAGCCGGCGCAGGCCGTCGAGCAGTTCGTCGTGGAGCAGCTCGGCGACGTCCTCGACCTGCTCCTGGACGACGAGGTGCGGGTCGGTCACCACCCACTGGACCTTGGCGACGGCGTCGAAGAAGACACCGTCGCCGGCGGCCGGCAGCTGGAGCCGGAACTCGGTGACGTTGCGGCCGAGCCGCACCTCGAAGACGGTGTACGGGGAGCCGAACATGGGCTTGTTGACGTCCTCGGTGCGGTCCGGCCAGACCACCCGGTGACCGCCGTTGCGGTAGAGGAGCACGGCGGCGACCCGGCCGCTGCGGCGGCGGTACGGGGGCGCGTACTCGCCGATGAGGGGGCCGCGCGGCCGTCCGGGGGCCGCGGGTCCGCCGGTGGCCGCCGCGTGCCGCCTCCCCTGGCCGCGCACCTGCTCCGGCTCGTCGTCCGCGCGGTCCGGGTCGAGGTCCGGGTCCTCGTCCCCGTCACGGCCACCGGAGTGCTGGCCGCCGTTCTGGTCCTCGTACCGCGGCCGCTCGTACCGCTCCCGCTCCCGCTCCCGCCGGTCCCGTTCCTCGTACCGCTCGCGTCCGTCGCGTCCCTGGTACCGCTGCCGTTCCCGGCCGTCCCTTTCGTCGTACCGCTCGCGCTCGTCGCGGTCCCGCTCGTACCGGTGCGCCCGCTCGTCCGGCCGCGCGTTCCTGTTCTGCTCGGGCCCGGTCATCGGTTCGCTCCTTCCGTCACGGCGTCCCACATCCGGCGCGCCGCGCTCCTGTCCAGGGGCCGGTCACGGTCCCGGACCAGTTCGTTCAGCAGTCCCCTGAGCCGGTCCCGGTCGCGGCGGTCCACCGCGAGGCGCGGCAGGAAGGCGCGGACGTGCCCGAGCGCCTCGGGGTCCTTCGCGGCCCGCCGGAGCAGGCCGCCGAGGGCTTCGAGGGCCGCCTCTCCGGAGCGGGCCGTGGCGAGCGTGTGCCGCAGCAGCCGGGCGAGTTCGGGCGCGAGGGCGGGCCGGGTCGCGAGCAGCGCGACGAGCAGGGGTCGGGCCGCGTGCTCGTCGAGTTCGGGCACCTCGCGCAGTCCCCACAGGTGGGTGGTGCGGGTGGCCAGCGCGCGGATGACGGCGAGGTGGACCAGGTTGGCGAGGTTGAGCCGGCCGTCGTCGAGCCACTGCCGGAGCCGCCGCAGGACGGGCTCGGGCTCTCCGGAGGCGAGCAGCCGGGCCACGCTGAAGGAGGCGGGCACGAGGACGTCGACGTCGGTCGCCTCGCGGGTCCTGACGACCCGGGCCAGGGCGTCGAGCGAGCCGGGGACGCTCCCGGCGGCCAGGACGTAGCCGTGGGCGAGCAGCGCCGTCCGGACGAGGGTGTCCTCGCCCGAACCGGCCCAGTCCTTGAGCACGGCGGCGACCGCCGGGCGGACGCGCGGGTCGCGGGCGGCCTCGGCGAGCGCGGTGGCGGCGGCCATCCGGGCCCTCGGCTCGTCCGTCACCGCCAGCGGCACCACCAGCTCCCGGAAGCCGTGGATCCAGTCCCAGGAGCAGAGCACGCCGGCGGCGACGGAGGCCCGCACCCACACCTCGGGGCGCGCGTCGTCGCACAGGGCGCGCAGCCACCGGGCCACCGGGCCGCGGACGTTGTGGTAGCCGTGCCAGATCTCGCCGAGGACGGCGCCGGCGAGCGCCTCGCCCTGGAAGCGGACGGCCCGCACCGGCACCTTGGCGGGGCCGAGGTCGAGCTCGCCGTCCTCCAGGACGGCCCGGGCCTGCACGGGCCGGTGCTCGGCGTGGGTGCCGAACAGGCGCCGCCCGGGGGCGTGGTCGGGGTCGAGCGTGACGGCGAGCTCCCAGGCGAGGAGCTCGGCGGCCTCGGCGGCGAGGCTGTAGGCGGAGCCGTCGAAGACGGCGACGGCGACGCGGAACGCGCCGGCGTTCAGGGCGGGCAGCGCCTCCGGGAGCACGCCGGGGCGGTCGGCGCCGGCGAACCACTCGCGGGCCTGGGAGCGGACGAAGCTCGCGCATTCGGCGACGAGTTGCTCGTCGGTCATCTCGCCGCGCCAGTGCCGGGCGAGGTGTTCGGCGAGCCGGGCGGCCTCGCGGGGCCGCAGCTCCTCCAGGCCGAGGGCCCGGACGACGTCGGGGCCCTCGGCCTGGAGGAG
>NZ_MWIG01000364.1:0-14029 GCF_002156145.1 Streptomyces sp. NRRL B-24572
CCCGCGAGCACCGGCAGCTGGGGCAGCAGGGCGGAGAGGCAGGCGGCGCGGGCGATGTGGCCGAAGCCGACCGGTTTGACGTCCCGGACGGTCTTCTGGAACACCGCGTGCTCGCCGTCGCGGCGGTAGAACTCCGAGCCCATGACGAGGGAGAGCTGTTCGATCGCGTCCAGGAGCAGCCCGGACACGAGGTACTTCACGGCGGGGGCGTGGACGCTGCCGGACTCGGGGTGCAGGTGCAGGGAGCGGGCGGCGGTCCGGGTGAGGGCCTCGCAGACGAGGAGGTCGGTGAAGGCGTTGGCGAGGGCGGTGCGGACCATGGGGATGGCGAGGGCCCCGCGTCCGTAGAGGCGGCGGCGGCGTACGTGGTGGAGGGTGACGCGCAGCGCGGTGTCGAGCATGGCGGTGCTCATGGCGGGGAGCGCGATGCGGGTCAGCTGGAAGGCGCGGGCGACGGTCTCCAGGCCGGTGCCGGGGGCGCCGAGCAGGTCGTCGGCGGGGACCGGCAGTTCGTCGACGGTGACGCCGCCGAGCCGGACGCCGCGCATGCCGACGGAGCGGAAGCGGGGCAGGAAGCGGACCCGTTCCGGGTCGAACCGGGAGACCGGCAGGAGGAGCTGGGAGCAGGCGCGGGGGCCGCCGTTCGGGTCCGTGCGGGCGAGCAGGACGACGGCGTCGGCACGGTCGAGGTTGGAGATCGACTCCTTGCGGCCGGTGAGCAGGAGCCGGTCGCCGGCGGGGGTGGCGCTGAAGTCGACGGAGCCGATGTCGTTGCCGTGGGCGAGTTCGTGGAAGGCGCAGGAGACCTTGCGGCCGCCGAGGAGCAGGTCGGCGGTGGCGCGCTGCTGTACGGGGCTGCCGGTGGTCCAGACGTTGACGGCGCCGAGCAGGGAGCTGGAGCAGTGGCCGAGGCCGAGGGAGGGGTCGCGGCGGTAGACGGAGCGCATCAGGTCGACGAGGTGGTCGACGCGGTCGAGGCGGCCGCCGAGGCGGGCGGGGACGAACTCGGCCAGGATGCCGTACTCGTCGAGGGCGGCCGCGGCGGCAAGGTACGACACCGGGCCGTGGGCGTCGGCGCGGGACGGAGACGGCTGGTCGGCCGGGGTCACGGACACCTCCCTGGGATTGTCATCGACCTGACGACATCGTGTTTGTCATCCATTGGATGACATGTTACAACGGTGTCAGTGAGGCGCATTGGCAGTAACTGCCTGAACCTGTGGAGGTGTTTTCACGATGTTGATGCGCACTGACCCCTTCCGTGAGCTGGACCGGCTGACGCAGCAGCTGATGGGCCCGGGGACCTGGTCGAGGCCGTCGGCGATGCCGATGGACGCCTACCGCGAGGGCGACGAGTACGTGGTGGCCTTCGACCTTCCCGGTGTCACCGCGGACGCGATCGACATCGACGTGGAGCGGAACATGCTGACGGTCAAGGCCGAGCGCCGACCGGTGGCGAAGTCCGACGACGTACAGATGGAACTGTCCGAGCGGCCGCTGGGCGCCTTCTCCCGCCAGATCGTGCTCGCCGACACCCTCGACACCGAGCGCATCAAGGCCGACTACGACGCCGGCGTGCTCACCCTGCGCATCCCGATCGCCGAGCGCGCCAAGCCCCGCAAGATCTCCGTCGGCGTCGGGACCGGCCGCAAGGAGATCTCCGGCTGACACCGGCCGGACAGGTGCGGAGGACGGGCACTCGATCTCCCCCTCCATCCCGCCCTCCGCACCCCGTGGGCAGTTCGAAGAACAAGAAGGGGTGGCGGCCGAGATGACTCTGCGACGCGAAGCCTTCCTCGACCACGTCAAGGAACGCGGCAAGTACGGCACGGTAGGGGAAGCCGAACGCGCGGCCCGCGTGGTGCTCGCCCTGCTCGGCGCACACCTGGTCGGCGAAGTCCGCGCCCAGCTCGCGGCACGCCTGCCGGAGGACTTCGCCCTGATCCTGCTCAACCCGCTGCAGAGCGCCGAACCGCTGTCACCGGAGCGGTTCGTGCGGGCGACCGCGGCCTGGATCGAGGGCGCCACCGAGCAGACCGCGACCTGGGACGTCGGCGCCGTGCTGTCCACGGTCGCGGACACCGCCGGCGACGACCTCCTCAAAGAGATCCTGCTTCAGCTCCCCGCCGGTTACGACCTCCTCTTCGGCCGCCCCCAGCCCACCTGACCACCGGTGCCGCACACCGGCACCATCCAACCCCGGCTTGACGAAAGGCATGCACCGCAGTGATCACCGACGTGCGCGCACCGCTTGAGCACCAGCAGCCATACGGGACGGCGTATGAGCAGATGCTGGAGAAGGTCCGCTACGAAGGCGCCTACCCCACCCGCGAGAAAGCCGACGAAGCCGTCCGCCTGGTCCTTTCGGGCCTGGGACGCGCGCTGACCGGCGACGAGCGTGTCGACCTGGCCGCCTGCCTGCCCCTGGAGGCCGCACGTGTCCTGACCGCGCAGATCCCCGACATGCAGCCGCTGACCGGCTGGGCCTTCGTCAAGGACCTCGCCGCCCGCTCCGGTGCCTCCCTCGCGACCACTCGCTGGGACACCGGTTCCGTCTTCGCCGCCGTCGTGGCCTGTGCCGGCCCCGACCTGATCACCCGCATCCTGCACCAGCTCCCCACCGGCTACGCCCTGCTGTTCGGCCGCGCCGAACTCACCCCCGCCGCGTAAGGGGGCACCCGGCACCCGGGGCGGCAACAGGGCCCGGCCGAGATCCCCTCCGGCCGGGCCCGTGAGGCGGAAGTCCCCGATCCGCCGCGATCGAGGACCTCCGCCCTGTCGCTCACTGCGCCCAACGGGTGCATAGCTGTGCGTGACGATCGCCGCAGGCGTTGATCCAGTCGCATGCCACGTGACCAGAGGAAGGGCAGTCAGGCGGGCCCGGAGCCAGCCGACAGGCCGGAAAAGGGTGCATGCTGGGCACGAATAGCGATCGAGTTCCTGCCTGGAGGTCGAAAGAGTGAACAGCGGCGAGGGGAGACGACGCGTGCCCGGCCGCGCCTCGGCAGGCAAGGGCGCTGCGGCGCACGGCCCGGCCGGTGCCCGCAGGCGGCGCGCCCGGAGCGGCGGCGAGGTCCCCCTCGACCGGCTCACCACACGCGATCGGCTCGCCTGGTTGAACTCGGCCGGTTCCAGGATCGGCACCACCCTCGACCTGGAACGCACGGCGCAGGAACTGGCCGAGTTCACCGTGCCGCGCTTCGCCGACGGCGCCGCCGTCGACATCCTGGAGAGCGTCCTGCGGGGCGAGGAGGGCGCACGGTGGACGGGTACGGGCACCCCGCTCATGCGGGCCACCGCGCTGTCCGCCGTCGAGGAGCTGTCCTCCCTCGAGCCGACCCCGGTGGGCGAGACCACCGCTCGCGCCGAAGAGGCGCACGAGACGCTGCTCCACCGCTACTGCCTGCGACAGGGCAAGCCGGTGCTGGTGAGCCGCATGAGGAGGGACGACTTCCTCAAGGTCGCGCCGACGGAGAGCGCCGCGGCGAAGATGCGGGCCGCCGGAGTGCACAGCTACCTCGCCGTACCGCTGATCGCCCGCGGGCTGCTGCTCGGCAGCGCGGACTTCGTCCGCGGCCCCGGAACACCGCCGTTCTCCTCCACCGACCTCGCACTGGCGGAACAGCTGGCCTCCCAGGCCGCCGTCTACATCGACAACGCCCGGCTGTACGGACGCGAGCGTGAGCACGTCGTCTCGTTGCAACGTGCCTTGCTGCCGCGCGTGACCCCGGTGACGCCCGGGCTGCGCGTACAGGCGGAGTACGCGCCCTCGACGGCCCACCACGGCGTGGGCGGGGACTGGTACGACGTCATGGCCCTGCCCGGCGGACGTACGGCCCTCATGGTGGGCGACGTCATGGGCCACGGGTTGCCCGCAGCCGCCACCATGGGGCGGCTGCGGGCGGTGGCCCGCACCCTGATGACCCTGGACATGGCCCCGGAGCGCGTTCTCGCCCGGCTCGACCTCGCCACCCGTGACCTGGAGGACGAGCAGGTCGCCACGTTCCTCTGCGCCGTGTTCGACCCGGCCGACTCCACGTACACGCTGGCCAGCGCCGGGCACCTGCCGCCGCTGCTCATCGACGGACAGGGTTCCGCCGAGTTCGTGGACGTACCGGTCGGCGCGCCGCTCGGTGCGGGAGTGATCCCGTACGACCCGATCCGTCTGGAAGTGCCGAGGGGCGGCAACCTGGTCATGTACACGGACGGTTTCGTCAAGTCCCGCCACGCGGACATCGACCGCCAGCTGGACTGTCTGCGCTCTGCGGCGCGCGGCCTGGCCCCCGAGGTCCTCGAAGGCGGCGGCCTGACCGGGTGCGCCCCCGCCGACGCCGCCCGCTTCGACGAGGCCGTGCTCCTCGTCGCGACGGCCCTCTCGGAAGACCCGGCCGATGTGCGCGAGTGGCAGTTGCCGCAAGAGGGGCGAGCGGCGTCTGTGGCCCGGAGCCTGGTCACGGACCAGCTCGCCGCATGGGATCTGACGGAGCTCGGCGACGTCTTCGAACTCGTCGTCTCCGAACTCGTCGGCAACGCCCTGCGCTACGGCAACGGCCCGGGCAGACTCCGGCTGCTGCGTGGCGACCGCCTCGTCGTGGAGGTCTCGGACACGGGCCCCGACCTGCCCCAGATCCAGCACGCGGATCTCAGCGACGAGGGCGGCCGAGGCCTCCAGCTCATCAACATGCTGTGCCGCCGATGGGGCTCCTGCCGCACCGTGAACGGCAAGGTGGTCTGGGCGGAACAGAACCTTCCCTCCTGAGGACGGACACCGGCGCCGGCGCGACGAGAGCGAGGACGCCGCTCGTCGGCCACCGGATGGAGCCGCACCGGATGGAGCCGCACGGGATGGAGCCGCACCGGATGGAGCCGCACGGGATGGAGCCGCACCGGATGGAGCCGCATCGGATGGAGCCGCATCGGGTGGAGCCGCGCCGGGTGGAGCACCGCACGGTCCGGCGCAGACCTCCACCGGAATCCGCCCTCACCGGGGCGGCCGCAGCCTCGCCGGACCGCTGCTCAGTCCTTCGAACCCTCGGGCAGCCCGTCGGGTCCCGCCCTGTTGCCGGCGGCGGCCGCGTGCAACGCCCGCAGGGCGATCAGGAGCACGCCGATGTCGTCCAAGTAGACCGGGTCCGGGATCAGGTCGATCGGTGAGACCGCGTAGACCACCGAAGCCCAGAACAGGGCCTTGGACTGCAACGGGACACCGGCGTCCAGCAGCAACCTCCGAGTCCGGAGGACGCGGATGAGCAGAACGGCCGCGTATCCCGCCACCACGAGCACGAGAACGACGGCCACGATGAGCCAGAGGGAGCTGTCCACGCTGCTCTCCTGCCCGGGAACGTCCAGGCCGCGCCGGTCGGCCGCGGCGATTACAAGGCTACGACGCCGGCCCCGCTGTCCGGCCTCACCGGCCGTTCGCGTCGCCGGCCCCTCTCCCCTCCGTGGGGACCGGACACACGCGGTTGCGTACGGCGGCCGGCGGGCCGGGTCCGGACCGACGGCACCGGTCTCGCGCGACGACGCGCAGGTCTGCCTCCCCGAGTACCCGTAGGAGGACGGCAAGGCGGTACCGCCCCGGTGCGCCCGGTTCCACGACGGTCGGTTCCCGACGCCCCCGACCTGCACCTGGACGGATCATCGGGCTACTTCGCGACCTGGCAGAAGGGCGAAGTCCCGCCCTCGGCGCGAGAGCGTTCGCAACGCCGTCACGCCCCGTGCACGGGAACCCAGGAGCGAAAGCACTGCGGGCCGCGCCCCGCCCGCGCTGTGTGGTGGCCGCCCGGACCGGACCGGGCGCACTGCGGTCGCGACCGCTCGGAAGGATGATAGGACCATGGAAGGGCTACCTTTCACTCCTCCCGCCGGGGCGGACGAAGGCGGGCACCTCGGTCCGCCCCCGGCCGCTTTCGCCCTGCTCGCCGCGGACGGAGTGCTCGTCGGGTGGAGCCGTGAGGCCGAGGCCCTCCTGGGATATCCCGCTTCGCAGGTACTGGGACGCCGGGCGGCGGACCTGCTCGTCGCCCCGCACGCCGATCGCGGCAGATCGGAAGAGCAGCGGCCGGATCAGCTGCTGCGGCTCGGTGGGGCACGCAGCGCCGTCGTGGACGTGCGTCACCGTAGCGGACACACCGTGCGTGTGGCGGTGACTCTGCGTCCCCTGACCCCCGCTTCCGACGGGGACTCCACCGGCCGGGTCCCCTCCGCCGTCCTCATGGCGACCGAGCTGGAGGGGCTCCGCTGGTGGGAGACCCGACAGGCGATGCTGCAGGGGCTCGTCACCCAGTCGCCGGTGGCACTGACCATCTACGGTCCCGGCGCGCGCCTCTTGTGGGCCAACGCATCCAGTGCCCGGGAGCTCGGCGGCGACCTCACGGCATCGCTGGGCCGCTCCATGACCGAACTCTTTCCCGGCGATGTCCTCACCACCCAGCATCTGGCGCCGCCCGAGGACTTCGTCCGACAGATCCTCGAGACCGGTGAGCCGGTCATCGACGTGCATTTCCGAGGGCGCGCCCCGGCCGACCCGCGGCGTGAGCGCGTCTGGTCCTCGTCCTATTTCCGCCTCCTCGACGGCCGGGGAGAGCCGGTGGGCGTGTGCGAACAGTCCATCGACGTCACCGACCACTACCGTGCGCAGCAGCGCCTCGCGCTCCTCGCGGAGGCCGGTGCACGGATCGGGGCGACGCTCGACCCGTCCGGAACGGCAGCGGAGCTCGCCGGGATCGCCGTGCCGCAGTACGCCGACGCCGTGCTGGTCGACGTGGCGGCAGAGGTGCTCGAGGGAGAGGAACCGAAGCCCCTCACGGCATGGGACCTGGTACGCGTGGCCGATTCCGACGGAGAACCCTCCCGGGTGGGCGAACGGGTCGCGTACGCCGCCGGATCTTCGCAGGCCGAGAGCCTGGCCGGGGGCCGCGCGACCGCGGACGCCGTGGTCGCGCCGACGCGACTGTACGTCCCTCTGATCGTGCGGGGGACGCCATTGGGCCTTGTCACCTTCGTGCGGGGTGAGGACTCGGAACCCTTCGACGACGGCGATCGGGCGGTGGCGGAGGAGCTGGCGTCGCGGACCGCTGTGTGCATCGACAACGCCCGGCGGTACCGCCGGGAGCGCACCGCCGCGTTCATGCTCCAGCGCAGTCTGCTGCCACGATCGCTGCCCGAGCTGAGCGCGGTCGAGGCGGCGAGCCGCTACCTGCCCGCCGACAGCCACCTCGGCGCAGGCGGCGACTGGTTCGACGTCATTCCGCTGTCCGGCGCACGGGTCGGACTCGTCGTGGGGGACGTCGTCGGCCACGGGCTGGGAGCCGCTGCCACCATGGGGCGCTTGCGCGCGATGGTGCGCACCCTGGCCGAGCTGGACCTCGCGCCCGACGAACTCCTGGCCCGGCTGAACGATCAAGTCGGCAAGGACGCGTCGGACCAGAACGTGAAAGGCTCGGAGGGCAGTGGCGCCGTCGGAGCGACGTGCGTCTACGGGATCTACGATCCGGCTTCCCGGACGAGCACCTGGTCGGCGGCGGGACATCTGCCGCCGGCTGTGGTGCAGCCGCACGGCCCCGTCAGCTTCCTTCGTCTGCCACCGGGGCCTCCGCTGGGTGTGGGACGCCTTCCGTACGAGGCCGCGGAAGTGGCGCTCGCCGCGGGAAGCCTGGTCGTCCTGTTCACCGACGGCCTCGTGGAGGCACGGGGGCAGGGCATCGACGTGGGCCTGGGCCGCTTGGCGGCTGTACTCGGGGAGCAGCGGGGGTCGTCGTCGGAGCTGCTGTGCGCCCAGATCGTCGCGGATCTGGTGTCCGACCATGTGCGGGACGACGCGACGCTCCTCGTCGTGCGTACCCGAGCGCTGGACGCACGCCAGGTGGCGGCCTGGGAGCTGCCCTCGGACCCCGCGCTCGTCGCACGCGCACGTTCGATGGCCACGGAACAGCTCGGGCGGTGGGGACTGGACGATCTGGCCTTCACCACGGAACTGGTGGTCAGCGAACTGGTCACCAACGCGATCCGTCACGCCTCCGGCCCGATCGGGCTGCGCCTGATCCGGGACCGTTCTCTCATCTGTGAGGTCTCCGACTCGCAGCACACCTCACCGCACGCCCGTTACGCCGGCAACGACGAGGAGGGCGGACGCGGACTGTTCATGGTCGCCCAGCTCACCGAGCACTGGGGTACGCGCTACATGCCGACAGGCAAGACGATCTGGGCGGAACAGGCCTTGCCCGTGCCCTGACGGCCACGCGCCGCCCGCCGTGGGTGGAGGGGTTCGAGGCATGCCAGGCCGTCGCCCCCGGAAGGCGGCGAAGGCCCGGTCGGTGGGAGTCCCCGGGGCTCGTGGGGCGACACCTCGCCCACGGGCATGGCTCATGACGTGTGCAGGCGCACGGCCAAGGCGGCGATGTCGTCATCGAGGCTGCCTCTGCTGTGACGGAGGAGGTCGCGGTGCAGGGCCGTGAGCAGATCACGGGGAGGGGTGAGGGGCTGTCGGCGCATCCATGCTGTCAACGGGAAGAACTCACCGTCTCGGGCGCGGGTTTCGGCGATCCCGTCCGTATAGAGGAGGAGGAGCTCGCCGGGAGCGAAGTCGAAGGCGTCCGCGCGGTACTGGTCGCCGATCAGTTCCGCGAGGCTGAGCAGGGGCGACGGGACGGACGGTTCGAGGACGCGTACGTTCTTCAGGCTGTGGACCAAGGGCGGGGGGTGTCCGCAGTTGACGATCGTGATGCGGCTGCCTTGATACGGGATCTCGACGAGCAGCGCGGTGGCGAAGCGTTCCATCGGCGCCTCGGGTGGATGGGCGGCGTTGTGCCGGGCACAGCTGGCATCGAGCCTGCGGGCGATGTCGGCCATGGAGGCCTCGCCGTGGGCCGCCTCCCGGAAGGCGTTGACGATCGCCGCGGCCGCTCCCACCGCCGGCAGGCCTTTGCCCCGCACGTCGCCGATGAGCAGCCGTACCCCGTACGGAGTGTCGACCACCTCGTAGAAGTCCCCGCCGATGCGGGCCTCTGCGGCGGCCGCCAGGTACAGCGATTCGATCTCGACGTTCCGGAAACGGTGCGGCAGGGGCCGCAGCACCACCTGCTGGGCCGCGTCGGCGACGAGCCGTACCTGAAAGAGCGTGCGCTCCCGTTGAAGCCGGACGTGGCTTCCGTATGCGGCGGCCACGGTGACCGCGATGATCCCCCCGCCCGTCCACCACGTCCCGAGATCGGGGAAGACGAGGCTGAGACCGATCATCAGAAGGAGGCAGACGGTCCCGAGGAGGACGGTAGGGAGGACCGGCCACATGGAGGCGGCGAGGGCCGGCGCCGCGGGCAGGAGGCGGCTGAAGGCCATCTCCGGCGGGGTGGCGTAGGCCAGGCCGGCGATCACGACGGTCAGAATCACCGGCGACAGCCGCACGAGCCTGCCGTAGCCGTGGCTCCGAGGGAGCCCCGGCCGTCCGGACTCGATCATGAATCCCAGAGTATCCGCGAGGGGCCCGCTCAGCGATGTGACGAGCGGGCCCCATGGGCGACAGGGCACGCCTGCCGGCTTGCGAGGGCGCGACCGCGTGATGCGTCACCGACTCGTGGGAACGGAAGGTCTCGGACGGTGTCATCGGGTGCCAGGCGCGTCCTTTCTGCCGCGTCGGGCTCGCGGACGCCCAGCGGATCAGGCCGGGCGGGCCGGACCCGACGGGAAGGCGGACAGGCACCAGGACAAACCCTACGACCGGGCCGTGCCGTCCGGCGCCGGCGTGGCCTGGTGGTAGTAGAGCCGGAACTCCCCGGCGGCATCACGGCGCCAGATCGACGAACGGCGGGCGTGCCGGTCCTCGATGCGGGTCTCGTAGGTGAGGTGGACGATCCCGGGGGCGAGGACCGTGCCCTCGAAGTGCTCTGCGGTGATGGGGGTGCTGTTCTCGGCCCCTCCGTGGAGCGTGGGCAGGGCGGCGACCATCTCCGCGTGCGTCCACCGCCGGCCGGAGGCGCCGACCTCGATGAAACCGGGGTCGAAGAGGGCTTCGGCGAGGGGGCCGGAGAGGCGGACGGAGGGGGCGTGGAGGCGTCGCTCCCGGACGATCGCCTCGGTGACGTCCGGATGCTGGGGGAGCGCCTCGGGCGCGTGCCGGTTGTTCTGGATCATGGCGGACATGATGCCCGGTCGCGGTCGGCGGGCCCTCGGCGGCCGGGCGGCCCCGTCGCAGACCCGACGCGGTCATCGCGGACAAAGGCGTACTCGTCCCGGGCGGTCCGCCGGTCCCTGCGGCGCGGGGGCATCCGGTCGCCGAACCAGGACCGCCCGACGAACAGCGCGCCTGCGATCAGCGGGATGATCGGCCAGAGGCCGCGCGGCAGTACCAGCAGTACCAGCAGGACGCCGACGAAGACCACGTACAGCAGACCGATGGGGAGCATCGTCGTCGCCATGCGCGTCGCGAGCCCCCGGCCGGGGTAAGCCTTCCTCCCCCTCATGCCCGTGTGCCACCCCGGCTGCCGGAACGGATGCGCGGTGCTCCAAGGTGAAGGCCGCCGGGCCTTGGCCGGAACCCCACGGAGAGCCACCGCACTACCGGATTTCCTCGGCAACGCGCAAGGGATCCGACGAGGAAATCCCGGTCGGCGCACTAGACTGACGGGCTGTTTGGCGGCCGGATCGGAACAACCTGGGCAGACCCGGGCTCCACCGGCGACCCGGACGTTCCGGGAGCGAGACGCGAGGGCCGATGTCAGCCACATCTGAGCGCGGTGAACTCACTCTGCTCGACGACGGGGGGATGGACGAGGAGTCCGGCAAAGCGGCCCGGTTCTCCGCCGGGCCCGCCGCCCCGCCCCGTACGCTCGTCGACATCCTCGATGCGACCGTTCTGGCGCACCCCGACGAACTCGCCCTCGACGACGGCTCCGCCCAGCTGACCTACCGTGCGCTGGCAGCCGAGGTCGAGCGGCTGCGGCGCACCCTCGCCGCGGCCGGGGTCGGGCTCGGCGACCGGGTCGGCGTACGCGTGCCCTCCGGGACCAACGACCTGTACGTGGCCGTCCTCGCCGTGCTCGCCGCAGGCGCCGCCTACGTGCCGGTCGACGCCGAGGACCCCGACGAGCGGGCCGAGCTGGTCTTCGGCGAAGCCGGGGTGCGCGCGGTGCTCGGCGCCGGACGGTCCGTCGAGATCACCGGGGACCCCGCGCCCGGCCACGCCCCCGCGGCCCGCCCCGGGCCCGAGCACGACGCGTGGATCATCTTCACCTCCGGCTCCACCGGCCTGCCCAAGGGCGTCGCCGTCGGCCACCGCAGCGCCGCCGCCTTCGTGGACGCCGAGGCCGCGCTCTTCCTCACCGAGGAACCGATCGGCCCCGGCGACCGGGTCATGGCCGGACTGTCGGTCGCCTTCGACGCCTCCTGCGAGGAGATGTGGCTGGCCTGGCGCCACGGCGCCTGCCTCGTCCCCGTCCCGCGCTCCCAGGTGCGCAGCGGTGCCGACCTCGGTCCCTGGCTGGTGGAACAGGAGATCACGGTGGTCTCCACCGTGCCGACCCTGGCCGCGCTCTGGGACCCCGCGGACCTGGGCGAGGTCCGGTTGCTGATCTTCGGCGGGGAGGCCTGCCCGCCCGAACTCACCCAGCGCCTGGTGACCGAGGGCCGCGAGGTCTGGAACACGTACGGCCCCACCGAGGCCACCGTCGTCGCCTGCGCCTCGCTCCTGACCGGTGAGGAACCGATCCGCATCGGGCTCCCGCTGAACGGATGGGAACTGGCCGTCGTCGACGAGTCCGGCGAGCCGGTGCCCATGGGCGGCAGCGGCCAGCTCGTGATCGGCGGCGTCGGCCTGGCCCGCTACCTCGACCCCGCGAAGGACGCCGAGAAGTACGCCCCGCTCGCCTCCCTCGGCTGGCAGCGCGCCTACCGCAGCGGCGACCTCGTCCGCGCGGAGCCGGAGGGCCTCGTCTTCCTCGGCCGCGGCGACGAGCAGATCAAGCTCGGCGGCCGCCGCATCGAACTGGGCGAGGTGGACGCCGCACTCCAGGCCCTGCCCGGCGTCGCCGGAGCGGCCGCCGCAGTCCGCACCGCGCGCAGCGGCAACCAGCTCCTCGTCGGCTACCTCGTCACCCAGGAGGGATGGGACCATCCCGCGGCGGTCGAGCGGCTGCGCGCCGAACTGCCCGCGGCCCTCGTGCCGCTCCTCGCACCGGTCGACGAGCTGCCGACCCGCACCTCCGGGAAGGTGGACCGCGACGCGCTGCCCTGGCCCCTGCCCGAACTGGAATCCACCGGCCCCGTCGAGCAGCTCTACGGCACCGAGGCCTGGCTCGCCGAGCAGTGGAGCGAGACCCTGGGCGTGGCCGTCACCGGTGCCGCCGACGACTTCTTCGCGATCGGCGGCGGCAGCCTCGCCGCCGCCCAGCTCACCACCCGGCTGCGCACCCGCTACCCGAGCGCGGCCGTGGTCGACGTCTACCAGCAACCCACCCTGCGCGAGCTCGCCCGCCACCTGGAGCAGTCCGTACACGACGGCGGCGCGGCCCGGACCGTCGCTCCCGTCCCGCTCCGGTCCCAGGTGACGCAGTCGCTGCTCCTGCTCCCGCTGTTCACCCTGGTCGGACTGCGCTGGACGGTGGTGCTCCTCGCCCTGGGCAACGTCCTGCACAGGTTCGGGGCCTACCCCTGGGCGCCCACCGCCTCGTGGTGGCTCGTCGCCGCCGGCGCCGCCCTGTTCCACAGCCCGCCGGGCCGGCTGGCCCTCGCGGCCGGCGGCGCACGCGTCCTGCTGCGCGGGGTCGAGCCGGGACGCTACCCGCGCGGCGGAAGCGTGCACCTGCGGCTGTGGACGGCCGAACGACTGGCCGACCTCGTCGGCGCGACCTCCCTCACCGGCTCCTGGCTGGAGGGCTACGCACGGGCCCTCGGTGCCAGGATCGGTCCGGAGGTCGACCTGCACTCCCTGCCTCCCGTGACCGGCATGCTCAAGCTCGGACGCGGCTGCGCCGTGGAGTCCGAGGTGGACCTCTCCGGGTACTGGCTGGACGGCGACCGGCTGGAGATCGGCCCGGTCAAGGTCGGAGCGGGCGCGGTCGTCGGCACCCGCAGCGTGCTCTTCCCGGGCGCGCGGGTCGGCAAGCGGGCCGAGGTGGCCCCCGGTTCCGCCGTGACCGGACAGATCCCGACCGGTCAGCGCTGGGCCGGAGTACCCGCCGTCAAGCTCGGCAAGGCCAAGCGGAACTGGCCCAAGGAACGCCCGCCGCGCGCCGTCCACTGGCGCGCCGCGTACGGAGCGAGCGGCTTCTGCCTCACCCTCCTGCCCGTGCTCGCCGCCCTGCCGGCGCTGCTCGTCGTCAGCCTGTTCGTACCCGCCGACGCCGGGCTCGCCGAGGCCCTGCGCGGCGCGCTGACGGCCGTGGTGCCGGGAGCGCTCGCCTTCGGGTTCGCGTACGCGCTGCTCCTGCTCGTCCCGGTGCGTCTGCTCAGCCTCGGGCTGCGGACCGGGACCCACCCGACGCACAGCCGGGTCGGCTGGCAGGCCTGGACCGTCACGCAGTTGATGGACCTCTCCCGGGAGACCCTGTTCCCGCTGTACGCCGGGCTGGTCACCCCCGTGTGGCTACGGCTGCTCGGCATGAAGGTCGGCCGGGGCGCCGAGGTGTCCACGGTTCTCGCGCTCCCGAGCCTGACGACCGTGGGCGACGGCGCGTTCCTCGCCGACGACACCCTGACCGCTCCTTGTGAACTGGGCGGAGGGTGGGTCCGCATCGGACACTCCGAGATCGGGCGCCGGGCGTTCCTCGGCAACTCCGGAATGACCGCGCCGGGCCGCAGCGTGCCCGACGACGGCCTTGTCGGCGTCCTGTCGGCCACTCCGAAGAAGGCCAAGAAGGGCAGCTCCTACCTGGGCCTGCCGCCGGTCAAGCTGCCGCGGTCCGCGGCAGCCGCGGACCGGAGCCGTACCTACGACCCGCCCGCGCACCTGCTGTGGGCCCGGGGCCTGGTGGAACTGTGCCGGCTCGTCCCGGTGTTCTGCTCGGCCGCGCTCTCTGTCCTGACCGCGGCCGCGCTG
>NZ_MWIG01000365.1:0-3887 GCF_002156145.1 Streptomyces sp. NRRL B-24572
CGTGGGTGGCGGCCGCCACCAGCGCGTGGACGAGCCGGGTCCGCTCGCCGCGGGCTCCGGCGCCGGACACGGCGGCCAGCTCCGCCATCGCCTCGTCGACCTGCCCGAGCGTGAGACCTGGTCGCTCGGCGGACGGCACGGCCGGCGGGACGACGTCCTTGAGGATGCTCCACCCGACCCCGATCCGCCCCTGCGGCAGCCGCCCGGACAGATACGCGATGACGAGCGGGCTCTCCTCGGGCCCGGCCTCGGCGAACAGTTCGGCCAGCAGAGCGATCTTGCGCGAGCGCGCGGAGGTCGCGGCGACCTCCCGGGAGACTTCCGCGACACGCGCAAGGAGCATGGGCCCATCCTCTCGACACCCCGCCGCGACCGCACGCCGGGGAGCCGCATCAGGGCCAGGCCACCGGACGCCTCCGCCGCCGGGGGCGCGCCGCACCCGTCGCCCTCCCCCGCCGGAGACGCTCCAGGAGCCTGGTGCGCACCGGCCGGCCCAATGGACGATCGGCAGCCGCAGAACGCGGCACGGGAACCGGCACCGCTGGAACCGGCACCACAGCAGCCGCCACCACCGGACGCGTCACCGCCGGAACCCGTACCGCGGCACCCTCCACCGCCGGAACCGGCACCGGAGGAATCCGCACCGCCGCGGCCCGCACCGCCGGAACCCGTACCGTCGGAACCCGGGCCTCGCGAACCGTCGCCGTCGCCGTTGCCGTCGTCGCCGCCGGTGTCAAAGAGCCCTGTGGCGCCGGAGGTACCTGCGAGGCGACTCCCGTCGCACGTGTCTCGCCGGGATGGGGTGCCTGCCGCTCCGCGCGGGCCTCGTCCAGGGCCAGGGCCAGGCTCAGCCTGTGCCAGAGGATCTCGTCCGGGTCGTCGGCCCGTGTCAGCCGTTCGGCGATCTCGCGCGCGACCGCAGGCACCGGCATCCCGGGCGGCGGAGGCGGACGCAGCCGGTCGAGGTGGCTGCGCTCGTACGGATCGTCGACGACCTCGGCGACCTGGACCGGGTCGAGCAGTGAGGCGATTGCGGCGGCCCGCGCCCACGGGTCCTCGCCGGCACGGAGCAGCAGGCCGAGCCGCCGCGCCCGCCAGTTCCTGGGCCGCCGGTCCTCGTGCGCGGCAAGACGCTCACGGAGTTCCAGCGGCAGCCGCCCGGTGAGGAGGGCCGGACAGGTGAGGCCGAACTCGACCACTTCCTGCGCCAGATACATCCACACCACCGTCCGGTAGCGGTTCAGCGAGAACCGCACCGGACTGAGGTGCCCCGTCCGGGCCAGCCGGGTGAACCGGTCGGCGGTGATCCCGAGGAGGGCGGCGGCCTCCCTCGTACCGACCGCGCGCACCCGCTCGCGCAGGCCGGCGGGGAAGTCCGGGGCGGCCCTGAGGCGGTCGAGCTC
The DNA here is from genome assembly GCF_002156145.1 of Streptomyces sp. NRRL B-24572. NCBI lineage: Bacteria > Bacillati > Actinomycetota > Actinomycetes > Kitasatosporales > Streptomycetaceae > Streptomyces > Streptomyces sp. NRRL B-24572. Next base: position 1,404 of record NZ_MWIG01000365.1, read on the forward strand.
GCACCGCTCGACCCGCCGCCGATCTCCCTCGCCGGCCGGCGCCGTCCTCACCAGGCCGAGCTGCACCGCGAGCCGGAACTCGTCGCGCCTCAGCTCCAGTTCCTGCGCGGCCCGCCCCGGTGCCACCGTGCGCGCCCCTTCGTCCACCGTCATTCCGCGGCCCTCCCCCTGCGTCCGTGTTCTCTTCAGGTCGCGGGCCCTTCAGGTCACGGGCCTCTCGAACCCGTGAACCGAACCCACGAAGAAGAACGTAACGCAGAGTGACGACACTCGCACGACCTGTGGACAACGGACTGTGGACAACCGCCTCGGCCGTGGCGTCAGAGCGCGCCGCCCCCTGGGATCCCCGGCTGCCGCGCCGCCACGCCGAGGTGCTCGCCGACCCGGTTGACCAGCAGCGTCATCTCGTACGCCACCTGGCCGACGTCCGCCTCCGCCGCACTCAGGACGCACAGGCAGCTGCCCTCGCCCGCCGCCGTCACGAAGAGCAGCGCCTCGTCGAACTCCACCATCGTCTGCCGTGCCCGGCCCGCCCTGAAGTGCCGGCCCGAGCCCCGCGCCAGGCTGTGGAGGCCGGAGGAGACGGCCGCCAGGTGCTCGGCGTCCTCGCGTGCGAGTCCGCTGCTCGCCCCCGTCACCAGACCGTCGTTCGACAGCACCAGGGCGTGCCGTATGTATCCGACCCGCTGCGTCAGGTCGTCCAGGAGCCAGTCCAGTCCCTTGTCCAACGCCATCAGTGGTCCTCCCCCTAGCCGGTGCGTCCCCGTCGGCCCGGACCCTGAGGGTCCTCGAGGCGATCGTGGTACGTACCGTCGTTGTCCGCGTATCGTCGCAAGCCTTACGCACTGTCGTGGACAGGGCAAGCACCGCACCACGCCCGCGCGTGCCGCAGGACGGGGGCATCAGGGCGGGGACGTGACGAGAACGACCGCGGCCGTGCCGCCTCGGGGCCCCGCCTCCCCTCAGCCGACCGTGTCCAGGAGCCGGGCGGTGTGCATCCGCCCGGCGTACTCGACCAGGCGGATCAGCACCTCCTTCCCCGAGTCGCGGTCGCGCGCGTCGCACAGCACGACGGGCGTGCCGCGGTCCAGGTCGAGCGCCCGGGACACGTCGTGCGCCCCGTACGTACGCGCGCCCGTGAAGCAGTTGACCGCGACCACGAACGGGATCTTCCGGTGCTCGAAGTAGTCGACCGCCGGGAAGCAGTCCTCGAGACGCCGGGTGTCGGCGAGGACGACGGCTCCCAGGGCGCCCTGCGACAGCTCGTCCCAGAGGAACCAGAAGCGGTCCTGACCGGGCGTGCCGAAGAGGTAGAGGGAGAGCCCGGAGCGGATGGTGATGCGGCCGAAGTCCATGGCGACGGTCGTGGTGGTCTTCTGATCGACGCCCCCGGTGTCGTCGACCAGTTCGCCTGCCCTGCTGAGCTGTTCCTCGGTGCGCAGGGGCCGGATCTCGCTGACCGCGCCGACGAGGGTGGTCTTGCCGACGCCGAATCCGCCGGCGACCAGGATCTTCAGGGCGAGGGCGGAGGTGTCCGGGGCGTCGCCCGCGCCGTTGCTCTCAGAGCGCTCGTAGGCCATCGATTACTTCCCTCAGGATTCTTTCGTCGGGGAGCTGTGCGGGCGGTACGGGCCGGCTGACCCGTACGAAGCCCGATTCGAGGAGGTCGCCGAGGAGGACCCTGACGACTCCGACGGGCAGGTCGGCGTCGGCCGCGAGTTCGGCCACCGACTGGGTCTCGGCCCGGCACAGGCTGAGCAGCGACCGGTGTTCGGGGCCGAGGAGTGCCTCCTCGGCCGGTCCGGGCGGTTCGTCGTCCACGACGACGAGGGCGATGAGGTCGAACCGCACGTTGCTGGGGCCCGGCTTGGTCCGTCCTCCGGTCATCGCGTACGGGCGTACGAGCGGTCCCGCGTCGGCGTCGTACCACTGACTGCCCGGCACGGACGGGCCGTCGCCGGTGCTGTCGTCGTTCATGGGGTTCTCCCGGTCAGCCGGCGGCCGGCGGGCTCACCGTGAGCCGCGGCGGGGTGTGCAGGTGCTCGCCCACGCGCTTGACGAGGCGGGCCATCTCGTAGGCGATGAGGCCGATGTCGGCGCTCGCGGAGCTGAGGACGGCGAGGCAGGAGCCGTCTCCCGCCGCGGCGACGAAGAGGAAGCCGTCGTCCATCTCGACCATCGTCTGGCGGACTCCGCCGGTGTGGAACTGGCGTCCGGCTCCCTTGGCGAGGCTGTGGAAGCCGGAGGCGATGGCGGCCAGGTGCTCGGCGTCCTCACGGCTGAGCCCGTTGGAGGCGCCCACGGCGAGCCCGTCGCTCGAGAGCACCACGGTGTGGCGGACCTCGCGGACCCGCATGACGAGGTCGTCGAGGAGCCAGTCCAGTTCGCCGGACCGGTGGTGCGAGATCCGCTCGTGGTCGATCATGCGTCGTCTCCTTCGGAGCGAGGGTCGAGAGGGGCGGTGCCGTGGCCGGGGTCGTGGCG
>NZ_MWIG01000366.1:0-19480 GCF_002156145.1 Streptomyces sp. NRRL B-24572
GCGGCCGGCCGCATTCAGGGTCAGCGAGCCCGGGCGACGGGTGAACAAGGAGACACCCAAGTCCTTCTCCAGGGCGCCCAGTTGGCGGGACAGGGAGGGTTGGGCGACGTACACCTTCCGGGCCGCGGCGGTGACCGACTCCGCCTCGGCGACGGCGAGGAAGTACCGCAGCACCCGTAGTTCCATGACGTCCTCCTGAGGCCTCGACGGACCGCCCCATGCCTCGCAGGCATGAGATCGCAAGCCATCAAGTATTAGACGGCATGAGTGGCCGAATTCAGACTATGGCTGTCCCCGATTCACCGTCTGGCTCACAGTCTGCCGGAGGCTCCATGAACATCACTCACCCTCCCGCCGGCGCGAGTGGAACCCGTGCTTCGCACCAGGCCCGGCGCGCCGGTCTCGCCTCGTTCGTCGGCACGGCCATCGAGTGGTACGACTTCTTCATCTACGGCACGGCCTCCGCGCTGGTCTTCGGGAAGCTGTTCTTCCCCGAGGTGTCCCCGGCCGCGGGCGTGCTCGCCTCCTTCGCGACCTTCTGGGTCGGCTTCCTGGCCCGGCCGCTCGGCGGCGTCGTTTTCGGCCACTTCGGTGACCGGATGGGCCGCAAGGGCACACTGGTCACCACCCTCGTACTGATGGGCGGAGCCACCTTCCTGGTCGGCGTCCTGCCGACGTACGCGCAGATTGGGGTCGGCGCGCCACTGCTCCTCGCGCTGCTGCGCGCCGTCCAGGGCATCGCCGTGGGCGGCGAGTGGGGCGGCGCCGTCCTGATGGCCTCGGAGAGCGCTCCGAAGGGCCGCGGCTCCTTCTACGCCATGATGGTGCAGCAGGGCTCCCCGGCGGGAGCGATCCTGTCGACGCTCGTCTTCCTCTCCGTGACCACCCTCGACGACGCCGCCTTCCTGTCCTGGGGCTGGCGCGTGCCGTTCCTGCTCTCGGGTCTGCTCGTCGTGGTCGGTCTCGTGATCCGTCTGAAGGTCGAGGAGTCGAAGGACTTCGAGCGCGCCAAGGACAGCGGCGAGGTCGTGAAGCTGCCGATCGCCGAGGTGCTGCGCACCAACTGGCGGACCGTGCTGCTCGGCATCGGCGCCTCGGTCATGGGCATCTCCTCCGCCTACTTCACCAACACGTTCGTACTGGCCTGGACCACCAACGAGCTCCACATGGACCGGCAGACCATGCTGTACGTCCTGCTCGCCTGCGCCGTCGTGCAGTTCCTCTGGCAGCCGTGCGGCGCGCTGATCGCCGAGCGGGTCGGCGAGACCCGGTTCATGGTCGTCTCGCTGCTCGCCAACGTCGTCGTCACGATCCCGATGTTCCTGCTGATCGGCAGCGCGCAGCCGGTGCTCGTCTTCTGCGGCATCGCGCTCGCCGTCGTCTGCACCTCCGGCTACTACGCCGTCCTCGCGGGCTTCCTCGCCCGCGCCTTCCCCTCGCGGGTCCGGTACACCGGCATCTCGCTCTCGTACCAGCTGTGCTCGACCCTCATCGGCGGTACGACCCCGCTCATCGCCCAGTCCGTGCTGACGTCCGGCGGCGGCTCCATCTGGCCCGTGGCCGGCTTCTACACGGTCCTGCTGCTGGTCACCACCGTGTGCGTCGCGGCCCTCGGCCGATCCGGCGACCGGCGCGAGACCACGGCGCCGCGCGTCCCCGCGGCCATCTGACCCCGCCGCGCCCCAGACCCCGGCGGTCGCCGCTTCCCTCACCCCACCGTGGGCGGCGGCCGCCGGTTCCACTCATTTCGAAGGAGTTGCCCCGTGCGCCTCGACGCCGTGTTCCGCAACGGACGGTTCACCACCCTCGACCCGGACCGCCCCACGGCCCACTCCCTGGGCGTTCTGGGCGGCCGGATCGTCGCCCTCGACGACGACCTGCACGGCTGCACCGCCGATACGGTCGTCGACCTCGGCGGCGCGCACGCGGTGCCCGGCTTCAACGACGCGCACCACCACCTCAGCATGGTCGGGGAGCGACTGCGCCAGCTGGACGTCTCCGCCGACGTCGCACCGGACCTCGACGCGCTGTACCGGGCCGTCGCCGAGCGGGCCGCGGCGCTGCCCGCCGACGCCTGGGTGGTGGGCGCGGGCTACGACCAGAACAAGACCGGCGCCCATCCGACGGCCGAGGCCCTCGACCGCGCCGCCCAGGGCCGTCCCGTCTGGCTGGTGCACACCTCGGGCCACATGGCCGTGGCCGGCACGGAGGCGTTCGCCCGCGCCGGGTTCCCCGATCTCGCCGCCGTCCCCGACGTGCCCGGCGGCGTCGTCGTACGCGATGCGGACGGACGCGCGGCGGGCCTGCTCAAGGAGGCCGCGATGCGGCCGGTCGAGCGGGTGCTGCGTCCACTGCCCGCCGAGGAGTGGATCGCCAACATCGCCGAAGGATCGCGGGCCGCCCTCACCGTCGGCCTGACCAGCGTGACCGAGCCCGGCATCGGCGGCGTCGGCCTCATCGGCAACGGGCCCGCCGACCTGGACGCCTTCATGCGGGCCCGGGAGCGCGATCTGCTCAATGTACGGATGACGCTCATGCCGTACATCACCACGCTGCACGACTGCGGCGTCTTCGAGCCCGGTGCCACCTGGTACGGACTCGACCTGGGGCTACGGACGGGCTTCGGCGACGAGTGGCTGCGCATCGGGCCGACGAAGATCCTCTCCGACGGCTCGCTGATCGGCCGCTCGGCCGCGATGTGCTGCGACTACCACGACACCCCCGGCAACAGCGGCCTGCTCGCCTTCGAGCGCGAGCAGCTGCGCCGGTACATCGTCGAGGCGCACCGCTGCGGCTGGCAGGTCGCCACGCACGCGATCGGCGACGCCGCCCTGGACGTCGTCCTGGAGGCGTACGAGGAGGCGGGCCGGTCGTACCCGCGCGTCGACGTGCGCCACCGCATCGAGCACGCGGGCGTGGCGAGCGACGACCAGGTCGCCCGGATCGCGGAGCTCGGTCTGATCCCCGTACCGCAGGGCCGGTTCCTGTCGGAGACCGGCGACGGGCTGCTCGCCGCGCTGGGCCCCGTACGAGGGCACCTCGCCTACCGGATGAGGTCGTTCCTGGACGCCGGCGTGGTGCTGCCCGGCTCCTCCGACGCGCCCGTGGTCGCCCCGGACCCGCTGCTGAGCATCCACGACATGGTGAACCGGCGTACGGCCTCGGGCGCGCCGATCGGCCCGGCCGAGGCGGTGACGGCGCGGCAGGCCCTGTACGCGTACACGGTCGGTTCGGCGTACGCGGTGCACGAGGAGCGGGTCAAGGGCACTCTCGCCGAGGGCATGCTCGCCGACTTCACGGTCCTGAGCGACGACCTGCTGGGCGTGGCCGCCGACCGTATCGGGGAGCTGACCGTGGGGGCCACGGTCGCCGGCGGTCGCGTCGCCCATGACACCGGAGCCCTGAAGGTCTCCTGACCGGCTCGCTCCCCGCAAGGCCGACACGCCGACGCGACGGCGCGCCGTCCGGACCCTGGTCCGGACGGCGCTCGCCCGCATGCGCTACGGGAGCGTCCACCTCTGGTTCGCCCCGCCGTTGCAGTCCCAGATCACCAGCTCGGTGCCGTTGGCGGTCGAGCCTCCCGGGACGTCGAGGCAGCGGCCCGACTGGACTCCCTTCAGACCGCCGTCGGACTGCGGCGCCCACTGCTGGTTGGCGCCGCCCGTGCAGTCCCACAGGATCACCGCCGTGCCGTTGGCGGTGCCCTGGCCGGTGACGTCCAGGCACTTGCCGTCGTGCGTCAGGGTGCCGTTGGACCAGGTCCAGGTCTGCGCGGCTCCCCCGTCGCAGTCCCCCAGCACGACCGGCGTGCCGCTCGCGCCGGAGGCGTCCGCCGCGGCGCACTTGCCGGCCAGTCCCGAGGTGACCGGGCCTTCGTGGGTGGTGGCGGTGCCCGGGGTGAGGGTGAAGTCGTCGAACTGCTGGGTCCGGTAGCCGGTGACGCCGAGGCCGGCCTGGCCGTTGGTGAAGCCGGCGTCGGTGGCGCTGCCGACGGTGACGCCGTCCACCTTCGCGGTCAGGGTCGAGCCCTCGAGGGCGAACGCGACGGTGTGCCAGGTGCCGGTGCCGAGCCGGGTGGTCGTGCCGCTCGCCAGGGTGGTGAAGTTCCACGCGGTGTCGCTCTTGTCGATGGACCAGGCGCCGGTGTCGCCGACCCGCAGGTGGTAGGCGTTCAGGCCGTTGTTGTTCCTGCCCTGCTGGTTGACGCGGCCGAGGAGTTCGACCGAGCCCGCCTGCTCGAAGAGGACGTCGGACGAGACGGTGTAGTTGCTCCAGGTGCCGTCGCCCATGATCGTGTACGGGGCGTTGTACGGCTCGTCCGTCCACCTGATCGGCGACGTCGGGGCCATCTGACGCAGGCAGGTACCGGTACGGCCGCCGCCGCAGGGCACCATCTGGAACGCGCCGTTCATGTCGGAGAAGTACTTCGGCGAGGTGGTGGTGGCCGGGGTGTCGAAGCCGTCCGCGTACGGCAGGGCGAGCGCGTGGCGGGCCGGCGGGGTCGCGGTGCCCTTGCCCTGGCCGGTCGTGGTGGTCACGGTGTAGAGGTGGCCGGGCTGGAGGGTGAGCGTGTACGTGCCGCCGCTCGGGGTGACGTCCTGCTGGTGGACGAACCAGCGATTGGCGTCCTCCGACCGGACGTCGGTGTCCCAGACGTGGACCTGGCCGGTGGACAGGCCGCCGGTGACGGTGAACGAGGCGGTCTGGGCGGCGGTGGCGTCCATCGTCTCGATGACGGTGCTGTAGTCGGTGTTGTTCGTCGACTTCAGGGTCACGTAACTGCCGTTGGCGCGCTTGCCGCCGAGATAGCCGCCCGCCGAGTCGATGTAGTGCCAGCCCGGCTGGGTGAACTGCGTGGTGTGCGCCGTCACCCAGGTGGTCTTGCCGATGTGGTAGTTGCCGGACCACGGCTGGTTGGCGACGGACATGCCGTCGGTGGAGAAGAAGAGGTTCGGGTAGAGGGCCGCGATGACCGGCCAGTTGAAGTAGGCGGTCATCTTCCCGTCGAGGTAGCCCCGGTTGACCGACCGCGCCACGGCGGCCGCGCCGGTGTCGGCGTCCTGGGACCCGTTCTCGCTGGCCCACAGCGGCTTGCCGAGCCGCTGCGCGGTGACCGTGCTGGGACAGTCGGTGTACGCGCCGAGGTAGCCGCACGGGTAGTGCACGCCGACGACGTCGACGGCGTCCTTGAACGCCTGGTCCTGCGCCATGGCGTCGGCCACGCCCCAGTCGCTGTCCGCACCGACGACCTTGGTGGCGCCGTAGCCGTGCGCGATCAGCGCGGCCTTGAGGTTGCGGTACCAGGTCTTGTCGTAGCCGCGCTCGTTCCAGCCGCCGAGGTAGTCGATCGTCAGACCGTGCCGGCCTGCGCAGTCCATCCAGGACATGAGGTAGTCGATGGTGTCCTGGGACCAGAAGTTGCCGCCGCCGATCCAGCCCGGAGCACCCCAGGACAGCGCTGCGAGCTTGATGCGCGGGTTGCGGGCCCTGGCCTGTTCGGCCATCCACCACTGATAGCCCTGGTCGCAGTCGACGGTGCCGGCCGTGTGCATGTGGCTGGGCTCGGCGCCGTCGGTGGAGTTGGTGTCGCCGCCGATCTCCAGCTTCAGCAGCTGCAGGGAGGCTCCGTAACCGGGCTTGTACAGGTAGTCGAGCAGCTCGCTGCGCTGCGGCTCCGGATAGTCGGCCAGGAGACGGGAGTTGCCTCCGCCACCGGAGATCGCTCCGACTCCGTCGAAGGTCAGGCCGGGCTTGGCACCGTTGACCGTGATCGAGGTCGACGTCAGGGCCGGCGGCGGGGGTGCGGCCTCCGCGGCGGTGGGCGCGGTCAGGCCGGTGAGCGTGCTCAACGACAGGCCGAGGAAAGCGGCGAACGTTCTCCGCAGACGCACGGATGCTCGGGTCATACTGACTCCTTGGTGTCGGACATGCTTGCGGGAACTCGTGGCGCGGCGAAGTGACCGTGGGCAGAGCGCGATGGTGAGCCCGTTCTCCAGGCACCCGGCAGGGCGACCGCGAGCAGGATGCCGCTGGGCGATGACCCCGTTGCAAGGGGCGTCAGCCCATGCGGGTCACCCGACCTGAAACGCGTTGGCGCCTCTAGCAAGGCATTAACGGAGTAACTTCGAGCATAGTTGAACGCAACTCACCAAGAGTCAACACCCATGCGCCTGATCGGTGCGATATTCCGAACAGAACCGGCCTCGGCGTCGAACCTCAGGAGTACACGGCCCTCCGTCCGTACGACCTCGGACGCCACCGGCCGCCCCTCCGCATCGGTCACGACGAGGTCCGGGGTGTCGGCGGGCACGAGGACGGTGAGTGTGGCCTGACGGGCGCCGCAGCGCAGGGTGGCGGCACTGAGGCGATGGCCGGCCCACCGCAGATCGACGCCGACGCTGCCCCGTGCGCGCAGCCCCTCCGCACTGCCGTCCGCCCAGGCCCGGGGCAGCGCGGGCAGGAGGCGCAGGACGCCGTTGTGGCTCTGCAGCAGCATCTCGGCGATCGCCGCGGTGGCGCCGAAGTTGCCGTCGATCTGGAAGAGGTCCGGCGGGTGCAGGCCGAAGAGGTTGGGAGCGGAGAACTCGGTGAGCAGCGCACGGACGCTGTCATGGGCGAGGTCGGCGTCACCGAGCCGGGCCGCCAGGGCCGCCGCCCAGGCGCGGCTCCAGCCGGTCGATCCGCCCCCGTGGTCCAGGCGCCGTACGAGGGCGAGCCGGGCCGCCTCGACGAGTGCGGGCGCGGTGACCGGGTCGATCGCGCTGCCCGGATAGAGGCCGTAGAGGTGGGAGAGGTGGCGGTGCCCGGGGTCCTCTTCCGGAAGGTCCTCCCACCATTCGAGCAGGCGGCCGTGCCCGTCGGTCACCGGCGGTCGCAACCGGGCGCGGGCCGCGTCGAGTTCGGCGGTGAGGCCCTGGTCCACGCCAAGGAGCCGGGCCGCCGAGGCGGTACGGGCGAACAGTTCGGTCGTCAGCCAGTAGTCCATGGTCGCGGCGGCGGAGACGGCCGCCAGCGTGCCGTCCGGCAGCCGGAAACGGTGTTCGGGCGAGGTGGAGGGGCAGGTGACCAGGTGCCCGTCGCGGTCCTCCGTGAGGAAGTCGAGGAGGAAGCGGGCAGCGCCTCGCATGGCCGGATAGGCCTGTTCGGCGAGGAAGCCGACTCCGCCGCGATCGCCGTCGTCCGCCCCCTCGAACAGATGGTGTTCCCACAGGTGGGCACACAACCAGGCCCCCGCCATCGGCCAGTTGGCCCAGACCGGGGAGCCGGAGACGGGGTTGGCGGTGCGCCAGACGTCGACGTTGTGGTGCACGGTCCAGCCGCGGGTCCCGTAGTACGTGGCGGCCGTGCGGGCCCCGGACTCGGTGAGGTCGGCGACGAGGTCGAAGAGGGGGCGGTGACAGGCGGCGAGGCCGGTGGTCTCGGCGTGCCAGTAGTTCATCTGGAGGTTGATGTTGGTGGTCCAGTTCGCGTTCCAGGGCGGCGCGACCTGGTTGTTCCAGATGCCCTGGAGGTTGGCCGGCTGGGTGCCGGGACGCGAGGAGGCGATCAGCAGGTAGCGGCCGTAAGCGAAGAGCAGGCCGGCCAGCGCCGGGTCCTCCCGGCCTTCCCTGACGGCGGCGATCCGCTGGTCCGTGGGGAGCGCCTCGCTCCGTGAACCGTCGCCCAGGCGCAGTGCGGTGCCGCGGAAGAGCCTTCGGTGATCGGCGAGGTGCTCGGACAGCAGCTGCTCGTAAGGCCGTTCGGCGGCCGCGTCGAGCAGCCGTGCGACCTCGTCGACCGGGCCGTCCTCGGGGCCGGCGGGCGTACGGGTGTGGCCGCGGTAGCCGGTCGCGACGGCGACGAGGAGGACGAGTTCGTCCGCACCGGTCACGGTCACCGCGCCCTCGGCGCCCTCCAGGAGCCCCCCGGTGGCCAGGACCCGTAGCCCGGCCGCGAAGCCCATGCCGGCGTCCGGGTGGTAGTGGGCGGGTTCGGCGGCGTCGAACTCCATGTGGGCGGGGGCGCGTCCGGACAGGACGAGCCGCTCCGCTTCCGTGTCGACACGGGTGCCGGGATGGGGCGAGCCGAGGTGGGCCGTGAGTGAGATCCGCCCCGGTGATGCCGAGGTGACGCGGGTGACGAGCACTCCTGCGGGGGCGGACACGAACGACTCGCGCAGGATGTCGTCGCCCTCGGTCCGGTACGTCACGCGGTGGACGGCGGCGTCCAGGTCGAGCGAGCGCACGTAGTCGTCCGTCCGGCCGTCGCCGAAGGCGAGTCGGAGCGTCCCGAGCGGCTGGTACGCCTCGGTGAACGGTCCCTGCATCAGGGTCGCGAGGGTCTCGGCGCGGGCGAGGTCGCCGTCGGCCAGGACAGCGGCTCGCAGGGCCGGCAGATGGTCTGCCGCGCCGACCCTGTCACGGTTCCCCGGGCCGCCGGACCAGAGGGTGTCGGCGTTGAGGTCGATCGTCTCGGCGGTGCCGCGCGCTCCCGCCTCCGCGCCCGCGCCGCCGCCGTACATCAGCGCCCCGAGGCGTCCGTTGCCCAGCGGCAGCGCTTCCAGGAACGAGGTGGCGGGGCGTCGGTACCAGAGGAGGTCCGGGCCGGGGGCGCGGTCGAGGAGCAACGGAGTGTCCTTTCGGGGATTCGGGTGCGCGGGCTCCGGCGGGTCGCGCCCGAGCGTGGCGGCGGCCGGTCGGCGCAGGCTCCGGGGGACGCATGGGACTCCCGTCACCGGGAGTGTGCGGCGACGGGAGTGGTCCTCGACCCTGCGGCCCTGCTCGGCCGCCCGTGTCAGAGCGCGGCGGCCGGCCCGGTGCTGTCCCGCACGATGAGTTCGGGCCGCAGCAGCTGGAGCGCGTTGGCCACGCGCCCGGGCCTCTCGACGGCACGGAGCAGCAGCTCGACGGCCTGCCGGGCCATCTCGCGCTTGGGTATGGCCACGGTGGTGAGCGCCGGCCGGGCACCCCGTACCTCCAGGTTGTCGTCGTGGCCGACGACGGAGAGGTCGTGCGGGACGGAGAGGCCGGCGACGCGGGCCGCTTCCAGGGCGCCGAGGGCGAGGATGTCGTGGGTGGCGAAGATCGCGGTCGGGGACGGATCGGCGGCGAGCGCGGCGTTCGCCGCCGCGTAGCCCCCGGTGATGGTGGGTTCGGAAGCCACGTGGACGGCACTGTCCGGGATGGTGATGCCGTTCTCGGCGAACGCCCGCCGGAACCCGGCGACGCGTGGGGCGTGCGCGGGGCTGGCCAGGACGGCCACCCGCTCGTGACCGAGCTCGCGAAGATGGCGGCCGGCCAGGTGGCCGGCCTTCTCGTAGTCGATGGTGATCACGGGGAAGGCGTCGGGCGCCTCGGTCTCCCAGGCGCACAGGGCGACCGGGAAGCGTGCGTCGGCGAGCAGCGGCAGGTGGTCGATCAGATCGCGGTCACCGGCGATCAGCAGGGCGTCCACCGAGCGGCCGGCCAGGCTCGCCAGATGACGGCGCGCCCGCTCGCCGTCGAGGCGGGTGGTGCACAGGAGGAGATGGAAGCCGTGCTCCTCCAGGACGTCCTCGACCTCCTCGACCAGCTCGGAGTAGAAGGCGCCCGCGACCGTGGGCACGAAGAGCCCCACCGTCCGGGTGCTGCCGGTGGCCAGGGAGCGGGCGACCAGGTTGGGGGTGTAGCCCAGCTCGTCGATCGCGCTGCGGACGCGCGCCGCGGTGGCCGGGCGCACGGCCACCCGGCCGCTGAGGACGTTCGAGACCGTCTGCTTGGTGACGCCCGCGCGTTCTGCAACGTCCTGCATCGTCACCATGGCTGCACTCCAACTATTGGACCGGTAAAACAACGTCCCCCGGAAAGTAGCCACTGTGGCGAGGCCGGTCAAGAGGCCGTACGCCACTCTCCCAGTCTCCCACCAGGCCACAGGCACAGATGCATGGATCTCGCCGTCACCTCTTCGAAAACTTCGCGCCACCTACTTGTTTTACCGGTCAAGCGGCCCGTACCGTTCCCACCCATCCAGCCGGTCCACGCCGACACAGAGCCGAAACCTGCGGCGAGCGCTGGTGGTCAACTCCCGCGCGGCACCTCGCGCCTTCGAGAGGAAACACCCCATGGCCAGATCCCTCCTGCCCGCTTCCCGTACCGTCCGAGTCGCCGGAGCCGTGACGGCCGCCGCGCTCCTCCTCGGCCTCACCGCGTGCGGCGGTGACGACGCGGGGGACGGCAAGAGCTTCACGTACTGGTCGATGTGGCGGGCGGAGGAGCCGCAGGCGCAGGTGATCAAGGCGGCGATCGCGGACTTCACCGCGTCCACGGGCATCAAGGTGGAGGTGAACTGGGCCGGCCGTGACGTGTCGAAGAAGATCGGCCCGGCGATCGCCGCCAACCAGGCCCCGGACCTGTGGGACCAGGCCAACGACGCGATCTTCGGCGCCACCGCCTCGGCCGGCCAGGCCCGCGACCTGTCCTCGGTGCTCGCGATGCAGGTCCCCGGCGAGAACGTGAAGGTCTCGGACGTCATACCCGACAAGTACTTCGCGATGCTGCCGAAGGACCCCTCGGGCTCGAACCACTACGTCATCCCGTACGAGGTCGCCACGACCGGCATGTACTACAACGCCGCCGACCCCGCCGTCACCGCGGCCATGCCGAATCCGCCGGCCGACTGGGACGCCTTCCTCAAGATCTGCGACGCCGTCGAGGCCAAGGGCAAGGCGTGCGTCGCCTCCGAGGGCGAGGACCCCTGGACCAACGGCCTCTACCTCGACTACCTGCTGAACGCGGGAGGCGTCGACGTCGCCAGGCTCTCCGCCGACAAGACCGGCGCCGCGTGGGACGACCCGGCGGTCCTGGCCGCGGCCGGGAAGATCGAGAAGCTCGTCAAGGGCGGCCACGTCATCAAGGGCTACGACGCCACCAAGTACCCCGCCCAGCAGACCAACTGGGCCGCCGGGAAGGCGGGCTTCCTGATGAACGGCAGCTGGGTCACCGCCGAGGTCGCCCAGCAGATCCCGTCCGGCTGGAAGTTCGGCTCCCTCCTGCCGCCCGGTGCCACCACCCCGGACGCCGCCCTGTTCGGCTTCTCCGTCCCGAAGCGCGCGAAGAACGCCGGCGCCGCCGAGAAGTTCATCGCCTACTTCCTGCAGAAGAAGACGCTGAGCGGCATCGCGACCAAGGCCGCGAACATCACCCCGCGCGAGGACATCCCTGCCCCCGCCGAGCTGGCCGACGCCCAGAAGGCCCTGAGCAGCCCGAAGGTCCGACTGGCCTTCGACGGTGTCGCGGGAAGCTGGTCGCCGAAGGTCCTCGACCGGAACTTCCTCGACCTGTGGCACGGCAAGACCACCGCCGCCCAGTTCGTCGCCGCGTGCAAGGCCGCCCAGGTCTCGTACTGGAAGTCCCAGGGCTGAGGCGGGCCGTGACCCTCACGAACCAGGACACACCGCGGACGGACCACGTCCGCGGTGCCGTCCCCCGATCGAGCCGCACGGCCCGTCACCGCGACGGCGGACCCCACCAGCGCCAACAGCGCCGCACCTTCTGGCCGTTCACCGCTCCCGCGCTCCTCGTCTACGGCGTCCTCTTCCTCGCCCCGGTCGGCTACGCGATCTGGACGAGCCTCTACAAGTGGGACGGCATGGGTCCCATGGAGTGGCGCGGTCTCGACAACTACCGGCTGCTGTTCCAGGATCCGTTCTTCCGGACCTCCCTGGCCAACACCCTGGTGCTGATGTTCGTCGGCGGGATCGTCACCTTCGCCATCAGCCTGGCCCTCACCCTGGTGCTGCGGGAGATGCAGGGCCGGCTGTTCGCCCGGTCGGTGCTGTTCTTCCCGTGCCTGGTCAACGGCATGGTGTTCGGTATCGCCGCCGGTTTCCTCTTCTCACCCGACGGCCCGGTCAACCAGGTCCTGGCACTCGTGGGCGTGGACACACCACCGAAGTGGCTGTCGACCGACAACCTGATGCCGCTGATCCTCGGCACGCTGATCTGGACCGCGACCGGCTACTACACGTCGATCATCATGGCCGCCGTCGACCAGATCCCGCAGTACCTGTACGAGGCCGCCGAACTCGACGGCGCGGGACCCTTCCAGCGCTTCCGGCACATCACCCTGCCCGGGGCCTGGGACGTCATCTCCGTCTGCGCGGTGCTGTGGACGGTCAGCTCGGTCAAGATCTTCGAACTCATCCTGCTGTTCGGCGGCAGCAGCAGCGCCTATCCACCGGCCGAGAGCTGGAACACCGCCGTCTACGTGTACACGGAGGCGTTCCCGCAGGCCACCACACCGCGCCTGGGCATCGCCACGGCCGCGGCGATCACCAGCCTCCTCATGGTCACCGTCGTGACGCTGGTGATGCGCCGGCTGATGCGCCGCGAACCCCTCGAGTACTGAGAAAGGCCACCGCACGTGCGAAGCAAACGCGGCTCCACCTCCATGGTGAGACGTCTCGTCACCGCCCTCGTCTGGGCCGTGGTGGCGGCTGACCTGCTGCTGATCCTGTGGATCGCCCTCACCTCCCTCCGCGGCAGCCGGGACATCCTCCAGGACGTCATCGGCCTCCCCGTACCTCCCAGGCTCGGCAACTACACCCGCGCCCTCGACGAGGGCGGCTTCGCGGAGGCGGCCCTCAACAGCGTCCTGGCCGCGGTGGTCTCCTCCCTCCTCGCCGTCGCCGTGGCGGCACCGTGCGCCTACGCGCTGGCCCGCCGCCGCTCCGCGACCTCCTCGGCCCTGACGATGAGCTTCGCCATGGGACTCGGCGTGCCCGGGCAGGTCCTCGTGGTCCCGCTGTTCGTCGGACTCGCCCAAGTGGACCTGGTCGACAACCGGTTCGGCCTGATCCTGGTCTACCTGGGCCTCGCGATGCCGTTCACCGTCTTCATGCTCACCGGCTTCTTCTCCGGTGTGCCAGCGGTCCTGGAGGAGGCGGCGGTCCTGGACGGCGCCGGCCCCCTGCGCACCTTCGTCCAGGTGGTGCTGCCCGTCGCGCGCGGCGGCCTGATCACCGCGTTCCTGCTGCAGTTCATCAGCGCCTGGAACGAGACCCTGTTCGCCCTGGTCCTGACGCACAGCCAGGACCGGATCACCCTCCCCGTGGCACTCGCCCAGTTCGTGGCCGCCGCGCAGATCAACGGCTTGGACTACGGCACGATGTTCGCCGGAGTCTGCCTCATTCTCGCCCCGATGATCGCGCTCTTCTCCTGGATGGGCACGCGGATCATCCAGGGCATGACCGTGGGAATAGGTAAATGACCTCCACCCTGGGCACCTCCGCCCTCCGCACCGACGTCCTGAGGATCGAAGGTGCCGCCGACCCCGTCGGCACCCTGCCGATCCTGCACGGCATCTCCTCGTACACCGCCGAAGGCGTCGGGGTCGACGACGAGATGCGCCGCAACCTGGCCTACGGAGCCCCGCGCAGCCTGCTCCCGTACACACGTCAGGACCGCTACGACCGCGTCCGCTCGACCCGCGAACTCCCGACCGTGGTGCTGGAGAACGAGCAACTCACCGCCGTCTTCCTGCCCGGATACGGCGGCCGGCTGTGGTCGCTCGTGCACCGGCCCACCGGCCGCGAGCTGCTGCACCGCAACCGGACCCTCCAGCCCGCCAACCTGGCCCTGCGCGACGCCTGGCTGGCCGGCGGCGTGGAGTGGAACCTCGGCGCCACCGGCCACTGGCCGCTGACCTGCGAGCCGCTGCACGCCGCCCGCGTCACCGCCCCGGACGGCACGCCCGTCCTGCGCATGTACGCCTTCGAGCGGCTGCGCCGACTGGTCCTGCGCATGGACACCTGGCTCCCCGCCGGCTCGCCCGTCCTGTACGTCCGCGTCACCGTGCACAACCCGAGCGAACACGAGACTCCCGTCTACTGGTGGTCGAACATCGCCGTGCCGGAGACCGAGGGCACCCGGGTCCTCGCGCCCGCCGACCACGCCTTCCACTGCGACTACGTGAGCGACCTGAGGCACGTCGGGTTCCCGTACCTGGAGGGCGGCGACCACAGCCGTCCGGGCCGTCTCGCCCGCGCCGCCGACTACTTCCTCGACCTCCCGGAAGGCGAGCGGCGGTGGATCGCCGCGCTGGACGAGACCGGCACGGGTCTGGTCCAGGCCTCCACCGCGCGGCTGCGCGGCAGGAAGATGTTCTGCTGGGGCACCTCCACCGGCGGCAGGCACTGGCAGGAGTGGCTGTCCGGCCCCCGCTCCGCGTACCTGGAGATCCAGGCGGGACTCGCCCGCACCCAGCTGGAGCACCTCCCGATGCCCGCCGGCGCGACCTGGTCGTGGACCGAGGCGTACGGGATGCTGAGCGCCGATCCGAAGACGGTGCACGGCGACTGGACGCAGGCCCGGACGGCCGCCGCCGAGGCCCTGGAACTGCTGGTGCCGGAGGCCGAGCTTCACCGCGCGAACACGTTCGCCGAAACCCTCGGCGCGCCCGAGGAACCGCTGACCGAGGGCTCCGGATGGGCCGCCCTGGAGATCGAGGCGGGCGCCCTGCCCGCCTCCCCACTGCTCCCGTTCG
The DNA here is from genome assembly GCF_002156145.1 of Streptomyces sp. NRRL B-24572. NCBI lineage: Bacteria > Bacillati > Actinomycetota > Actinomycetes > Kitasatosporales > Streptomycetaceae > Streptomyces > Streptomyces sp. NRRL B-24572. The sequence goes on from NZ_MWIG01000366.1 coordinate 14,500, forward strand.
GCACGCCCGGCACCGAGCAGGAACCGTGGCGGCAGCTCCTCGCCACCGGCACCCTGCCGGTGAGCGACCCGCCCGCCGAGCCCGTCACCGGACCCCACTGGCGAGCGCTCCTGGAACGCCACGCCGGGGACTGGCACGCGCTCTACCACCTCGCGCTGGTCCGGCTGGCCGACGGCGAGCCGGACACGGCCCGCGTCGCGCTCCTGCGCTCCCTGGCCGACCGCCCCACCTCCTGGGCCCTGCGCGCCCTGGCCTTCCTCACTCCCGCGCCGAAGGAGAAGGCGGACCTCCTCGTCGAGGCGCACCGGCTCCGCCCCGACCTGCACGAGATCACCGTCGAGACGCTGGACGCCCTGCTCGCCGCCGACCTGGCCGCCGACGTGCTCACCATCGTCGAAGCGCTGCCCGCGCCGGCCCGCGCTCACGGCAGGATCCGGCTGGCCGAGGCGAGAGCCGCACACGCTCTCGGCGAGGACGACCGCGTGCGATCCCTGCTGGCCGAGGGCATCCAGGTGGACAACATGCGCGAGGGCGAGGTGTCCCTGGACACCCTCTGGCACGCCGTCCACCCCGACCGGCCGGTTCCCGCGGCCTACGACTTCCGCATGTCGGGAAGCTGAGCCCCCGCCAGGGGCGCGGCGCACAGCGGACACGAAGCCGGCCGGGGCCCCGCGCCCCGGCCACGCCGGCCCCTGTCAGGGCGGTCGGCCCACCGCGAGACGTCGCCCCATCGCCGTCTCGCCCCCCCTCACAAGGAGGACCTGTGTCAGTTCCTCGCACCAGAAGACGACTCACCGGCGGGCTCGTCGCCCTCGTGCTCGCGGCGGCCGGCACCGGAACGCTCGGGGCGCCGACGGCGGCCGCGGCCGACGCCACCCCCACGTACTCGATCGGGGTCGGCGCGGTCCACTCGTACGCGTACCCGACCGACACCCCGGCCGGCGCGTACGTCGACAAGGACGGCACCTTCTACTTCCAGCAGTCCGCAGCCCTGTACGGCACGACCGATCCCCGCTACTGGGACTTCTACACCGGCAAGGACTTCGACACCGCCACCCGCTCGACCACGATCAGCGACGCGGTGAACCCCACGAACTCCAACGACCGCAACAACGACACCACGTGGCGGTGCAACAACTCCCCCACCGGTCTGGATTCGACGCCCGCGCCCGGCGGTTCGGGCTACTCGCAGCGCAACTACTGCGACCTGGTGGGCCTGTGGGTCGATCCCGACACGGGCGACTGGTACGGCCTGGTGCACAACGAGTTCACCCCGCAGCCCTTCGGCGACGGCCTGCACTACGACGCCATCGACTACGCCGTCTCCCACGACCAGGGCAGGACCTGGGACATCCGCGGCCACGCCCTCACCTCCCCGTACAGCACCACCCGGGGCGACACGGCCGCCTTCCCGAACCAGACGTACGACTACGGCGACGGCGACCCGCGCCTCTTCGTCGACGTCGCCTCCGGCTACTTCTACGTCTACTACGGCTCGCGGATCGTCCCGAAGGGCGGGGTCGGCGGCCCCAACGGCGGCCTCGCGCACGTCGCCCGCGCCCCGATCTCCGGCAAGATGGCCTCCGGTACCTGGCAGAAGTGGTACGACGGCACCTGGTCGCAGCCGGGCTTGGGCGGCCGGGAGAGCAACATGGTGCCGGTCACCGCGGCCAACACCAACGGTTACACGCCGGTCGCCGACGACTACAGCCCTGCGAACACCGGGAACGTCGACCAGCAGATCGCGGCGGGCGAACTCCCCCGCAAATCCGACCTGTTCATCATGAACATCGCCTACGACGCCCACCTCGGCCTCTACATCGGCGAGCCCGAGGTCGTCTCCGGCGCCGCGCCCCAGCGGTTCTACGTCACCGACGACCTCGCCACCCAGAAGTGGACCCTGATCGGGGACTCCGGCAGCTACACCTCGGAGTCCTGGTACCGCTGGATGGTCGACGGCGCCAGCCGCACCGGCACCTCGGTCATCGGCAAGACCTTCCGGTCGTACTGCTCCATCTCCTGCGCCACCTCCGGCGGCGAGTACGCGGACGTCACCGTCGACTCCTCCGCCCCCGCCGCCCCGCTCGACCTGACGAAGACCTACCGGATCGCGGCCGGCAACGGCCGGGTCCTCGCCCAGGTCTCCGGCGGCACCCAGACCACCTCGGTGCCCGCCGCCACCGGCTCCGCCCTGGAGTCGTGGACCTTCCTCTCGCACGGCGACGGCTCGTACCGCATCGTCAACACGTCGACCGGGCAGCTCCTCGGCGTCGACGGCGCCTCGACCGCGAACCGCGCGTGGGGCACCCGTCCGACCGTCACCGACGCCTCGGCCGCCGGCGTGGGGCAGCAGTGGTTCGTGCTCCCCGACAAGACCACGACCGGCGCCTTCCGACTGGTCAACCGCTACAGCGGCCTGACGATCGGCATGTCCTCCGTCTCCGGCCGCCTCGCCGAGACCACGCCCGGCCGCACCTGGACCGACACCACCGGCAGCGCCGTCGGCGGGGCCCGCACCGCGGCCGAGCAGACGCTCACCCTCACCGCGACCGGCACCGCCCCGGAGACGGTCCTGCTCACCAGCCCCGGAAACCGCAGCGCGACCGCCGGTACGACGGTCTCCCTCCAGCTCGACGCCACCGACAACCTCTCCAAGCCGCTGACCTTCTCGGCCACCGGCCTGCCGGCCGGCCTGTCGATGAACTCCTCCGGCCTGATCAGCGGCACCCCGACCACGGCGGGCACCTCCACCGCCACGGTCACGGCCGCCTCGGGGACGGCAAGCGCCTCCGTCTCCTTCACCTGGACGGTGGCCCCCGACTACACCGGCACGCACACCGTCGCCACAGGCACCCGTTTCCTCACCGCACCGAACGGCAGCGGCGCGGGCACCGCCCTCACCGCGACGAACACCGGCTCCAACAGGAACTGGCGGTTCACCCTTCAGTCCGACGGCTCGTACACGCTCGTCAACACGGCGACCGGGTTGTGCGCCGACGTCAACGGCGGTTCCACCGCACCCGGCGCGACGATCATCCAGTGGTCGTGCTCAGGCAACGCCAACCAGCGATGGAACGTCAAGAAGCTCGCCGACGGCACCCACACGCTCACCTCGGTGTCCAGCGGCCTGGTGGTCACCGCGCCGACGGGCAAGAACAGCCCCGTGACACAGCAGCAGGACACCGGATCCGCCCTCCAGCACTGGACGATCACGTGAGCCGGTTCAGCACCCGGATGCGGGGCTGACGCCAGGGTCCCGGGGCGGCGACAGCCCCGGGACCTCACGGCCCACACGGGGACACCCACCCGCCGTCCGGCCGAGGCCGCCGCTCCGGCACAGCCCCCCCGCTCTCCCGATCAGAGGACCCGCTCATGCCCGTCGCATCCCCGCCCGTCACCTTCGACCCCGACCTCGGCCTCGCGGTACTGCGCACTCCGAACACCATGTACGCGCTCCGCATCGGCGCAGACGGCAGCCCCCGACACCTCTACTGGGGTGCCCCGCTCGACCACGAGGACCTCGCCGCGATGCCGGATCCGACCTCCCCGGTCTGGGGCATCTTCGAGTCCGAGGCCGCCGCCGACGAACTCGCCCCGCAGACCGGGGCGCGATTCGGGCCGGCCGGTCTTCAGGTCCGCTTCTCCGACGGCACCCGGGGCACGCAGTGGCGCTACACCGGCTACGCCGTCGACGGCAGCGTGCTGCGGATCCGCCTCGACGACCGGCGCCGCCCCCTCCGTACCGAACTGTGCTACCGCGTCCTGTCCGGCGGCGACGTCATCGAGCGCTGGACGGAGCTGACCCACACCGGGTCCGTGGACGGCCCGCCGGACCCTGTGACCGTCGACCGGCTGGACTCGGCCTCCTGGACCGCTCCCCCGCTGGCCGACTACCGGCTGAGCCATCTGACGGGCACCTGGAGCAGCGAGTCCCGGCTCCAGCGCGACCGGCTCGCCGTCGCGGAGACGGTGCTGACGAGCCGACGAGGCATCACCAGCCATCACGCGAACCCCTGGCTGGCCCTCGACAACGGCACCGCGGCAGAAGAGCACGGCGAGGTGTGGAGCACCGCGCTCGCCTGGAGCGGCAGCTGGCGCGTCACGATCCACCGCGACCCGCTCGGCCGCACCACCTGGACCGACGGCTTCGGACACGAGGGGCTGAGCTGGACCCTGCGGGCGGGCGAGACCCTGCAGACCCCGGTGTACGCGGGCCTCTACACCCCGCACGGCTTCGGCGCGGCCAGCCGCGCCTGGCACGAGCACGTACGCCGACACGTGCTGCCGGAGCCGGAGCGTGATCTGCCGGTCCTCTACAACTCGTGGGAGGCCACCGCGTTCGACGTCGACGAGGCCGGTCAGATCCACCTCGCCCGGCTGGCCGCGCGGCTCGGCACGGAGCTCTTCGTCCTGGACGACGGCTGGTTCGGCGCGCGCCGGGACGCCAAGTCCGGGCTCGGCGACTGGACTCCCCGCCCCGATGCCTTCCCCCGCGGGCTGCGCCCGCTCGCCGACGAAGTACACGGTCTCGGCATGGAGTTCGGGCTGTGGGTCGAGCCGGAGATGGTCAACCGCGACAGCGACCTGTACCGCGCCCATCCGGACTGGGTCGTCCACTCTCCCCGGCTCGACGCGACCGAGTTCCGCAGCCAGTTGGTCCTGAATTTCGCCCGACCCCAGGTCGAGGCCTGGGCCCAGGAGACGCTCGACCGCCTGGTGCGCGAGAACCGCGTCGACTGGCTCAAGTGGGACGCCAACCGTCCCTTCACCGACGTGGGTTGGGAAGGTCACCCCGATCCCGACCGGCTGTGGATCGATCACACCCGGGCCGTCCACCGGATCATGGACCGGCTGCGCGCCGCCCACCCCGGACTGCGCATCGAGGCGTGCGCGGGCGGCGGCGGACGCGTCGACCTCGGCATGCTCGCCCGCACCGACCAGGCCTGGACCTCGGACAACACCGATCCGGTCGACCGGATCG
>NZ_MWIG01000367.1:0-11094 GCF_002156145.1 Streptomyces sp. NRRL B-24572
CCGGGGCCGTTGCGCACGAAGGCCAGGAGCCAGCGGTTGCCGTCGGAGCCCCGGTTGGACGCGGTGTCGGCGACGAACCAGCGCGGCCAGCCCGCCTTCCGGGGCAGCACGAACCGCGCGTCGGTGAGGGCGAGGGGCTTGTGGTCCGGGTTGCCGCCGGGCGTGTTGATCGAGCGGGCGCGCAGGCCCGCCTGGTTGATCGCCCCGAGCGGACCGGTGACCCGGTCCCTGTCGAGGGCCGGGTCATAGGCCTTGTCGGCCTTGTTGTAGGCCGCCGTGAAGTCGGCGAGCGCCTGCGCGGCCTCGGTCTTCGACGCCGGCGGCAGCAGTGCCAGCTCGCCGTGCACCGTCACGCAGCCGCCCGCCGTCAGCGACAGGACGGTCACCGCCGCCGTCGCCGCGAGGAACCTCGCCGGCCGGCGGCCCCTGGAGGGCGACCACCGCTCAAGCGCTCGCCTCAACCTCAGCCTTCTCATCGGTCGCCTTCTGCTTCTTCACCCGCACGGACGGACCCGACCCTATCGGGGCCAGGAACAGCGCGAGCGTCGGGATCAGATACAGCGCCCACACCGTGACCTGAACGACCGTCGGATCCGGCTGGAAGTTGAAGACGCCCTTGAGGAGCGTGCCGTACCAGCTGTCCGGCGGGATCGTCGCCGAGATGTCGAAGGCCTTGTCCGCGAGGCCGCTGATGAAGCCGGCCTCCTGGAGGTCGTGCACGCCGTACGCGAGCACGCCCGCCGCCACCACGACCAGCATCCCGCCGGTCCAGGTGAAGAACTTCGCCAGGTTGATCTTCAGCGCGCCCCGGTAGAACAGCCAGCCGAGGAACACGGCCGTGAGCAGACCGAGGATGACGCCGACCAGCGGCGCGTACGAGCCGTCCGAGGAGGCCCGGACCGACGCCCACACGAAGAGCGCCGTCTCCAGGCCCTCGCGGCCCACCGCGAGGAAGGCGGTGGCGACCAGCGCGCCGGTGCCCATCTGCAGGGCCGCGTCGAGCTTGCCGTGCAGCTCCGCCTTCAGGTGCCGGGCGGTCCGACGCATCCAGAAGACCATCCAGGTCACCAGGCCCACGGCGAGGACCGACAGCGAGCCGCCGAGCGCCTCCTGCGCCTCGAAGGTCAGCTCCTGGGAGCCGAACTCCAGGCCCGCCCCGAAGGCCAGGGCCACGCCGACGGCCACGCCGATGCCGATCCAGATCGGCTTCAGCGCGTCCCGGCGCCCGGTCTTCACCAGGTACGCGATGAGGATGCAGACGACCAGACTGGCTTCCAGGCCCTCACGCAGGCCGATCAGATAGTTTCCGAACACGTCGGTTCTCCTCCTCGGTTACGCGAACAGCGCCCGGCCCCACCAGTCGTCCTTGTCGCGGACGCCCGGCGGGACGGCGAAGAGCGCCGAACCCACGTGCTGTGTGTACTCGTTGAGCGCGTCGTGCTTGGCCAGCTGGGTCTGCACCGGGATGAAGCCGGTGCGGACGTCCTTCATGTACGCCAGGAAGAACAGGCCCGCGTCCAGCCGGCCGAGGCCGTCCGTGCCGTCGGTGAAGGAGTAGCCGCGGCGCAGGATCGTCGCCCCGTTGTTGCTGTCCGGGTGCGCGAGCCGGACGTGCGAGTCCGGCTTCATCGCCTTCAGGAACGGCTCGTCGTGCTCCTTGGCCTTGCCGACCGGGGCGCCTTCCTTCTTGTCCCGGCCGAAGATGTCCTCCTGCTCGGAGAGCGGAGTGCGGTCCCAGGTCTCGACGTTCATGCGGATGCGGCGGGCGACGAGGTACGAGCCGCCGTCCATCCAGGCCGCGGCGCCCTCGGCGTCCTTGCCGGAGACCCACACGTGCTTCGCGAGCCGGTCGGTCTCGGTGCCCGCGATGTTGCGGGTGCCGTCCTTGAAGCCGAAGAGGTTGCGCGGGGTCTGGGCGTCCGGGGTCGTCGAGGACGTCTTGCCGAAGCCCAGCTGCGACCAGCGCACCGCGACCTTGCCGAAGCCGATCCGGGCGAGGTTGCGGATGGCGTGCACGGCGACCTGCGGGTCGTCCGCGCAGGCCTGCACGCAGATGTCGCCGCCGCTGCGCGCCGGATCCAGGTTGTCGCCCGGGAACTTGGGCAGTTCCACCAGGGCCCCGGGCCGCTTGTCCTTCAGCCCGAAGCGCCCGTCGAAGAGCGAGGGGCCGAAGCCGATCGTGAGGGTGAGGCGGGAGGGCTTGAGGCCGAGGGCCTCGCCCGTGTCGTCCGGCGGGGCCTCCGGCAGGCCGCCGTAGGCGCCCTCGCCGACCTCGGCGCCGGCCGTCATCCGCTCGGCGGCCCGCGTCCAGTCCTTGAGGAGCTGGATCAGCTCGTCGCGGTCCTTCGTCTTCACGTCGAAGGACGCGAAGTGCAGCCGGTCCTGCACGGCGGTGGCGATGCCGGCCTGGTGCGGGCCGTGGAAGGGCACGGCACCGCCGCTGTCGGCGACCGGGGCGGTGCGGTCGCCGTCGCGGGTCAGCGCGACGGCGCCGCCGGCCGCGGCGGCACCGAGCGCGAGCCCGGCACCGCCCCAGCCGATGACCTTGCGGCGGGAGGGCGCGGCGCCCTGCTCCTCGGTGGTGTTCTCGGACATCCGGTGCAGCTCCCTTCCGATTACTTGACGACCGCGGCGGCGAGCTTGGAGAGCGGCTCGGCCAGCGCGTTGACGCCGTCGGAGAGCTCCTTGCGCTCGGTCTTGCCGACCTTCTCGTACGAGGTGAAGACGTAACCGCTCTTGTCCGTGCGGTACTTGTCGAGCAGCGTGTTCAGCGCGGCGAACTGCTTGTCGAGGTCGGCGACCAGCTTCGGGTCGTTCTTCGAGGCGACCGGCTTGAGCAGGTCGAAGGACTTCTGCGCGCCCTCGACGTTCGCCTTGAAGTCGACGAGGTCGGTGTGGGAGTAGCGCTCCTCCTCGCCCGTGACCTTGCCGGTGGCGACCTCGTCCAGGAGCTCCTTGGCGCCGTTGGCCATGGAGGTCGGGGTGATCTCGGCCTTGCCGACCCGCTTCTGCCAGTCCGCGAGGTCCTTGTCGAGGAGGTCGGCGAGCTGCTTCTCGCGGTCGCCGATCTTCTTGTCCTGCCAGAGCGCCTTCTCCAGGCGGTGCCAGCCGGTCCAGTCCTTCGCCGGGTCCTGGCCGTCCTCCAGGCCGTCCTCGCGGACGTCGACCTTGGGGTCGATGTCGCCGAAGGACTCGGCGACCGGCTCGGTGCGCTCCCAGCCGATGCGGGACTCGGCGTAGGCCTTCTTCGCGGCCTCGACGTCGCCGGCGCGGACGGCGTCGGTGAAGACCTTCACCTTGGGGAGGGTCTCGTCGGCCTGCGCCTGGACGTACTGGCGGTAGGCGGCGACGGCGGCGTCCATCTCGGGGGAGCGCTTGGCGGCGGTCTTGCCGCCGGTGGCCCTGACCGCCTGGCGGATGCCGTCGCCCTTCATGCCGGGCTTGCAGGCGATGAAGTAGTCGCCGGACTTGAACTCGGCGGTGACGGTGGCCTTGGTGCCGGGGCCGATGTTCTCGCGCTCGGTGACGATGCGGTCGTCGGGGAAGAGGACGTAGACCTCGGTGATCTTGGAGCCGCGGTTCTCGACGGCGAGCTTCACGTGCCCGGCCGGGAACTCCTTCTTCGAGACCTCGCAGGAGTCGTCCTTGGCGACGACGGTGATCGCGTCGTCGCTCGCCTTGGAGTCGCTTTTCTCGGCGCAGCCCGTGACGGCGGTCAGAGCCGCCGCGGCCGCGGCGGCGGTGACGACGGAGAGGCGGACGGCTCGCATGAGGACTCCAGGAACGCGGGGACGGACTGAGGCGGACCTAACTTAACCGAGGCTTACCTCAGCAATACCCACCCGTCCAGTGATTCAGCTCTCAGGCCGGGCGCACCGGACACGGCCAGGTCACGGAGTCTCCATGGGTCCCTCATGGCTTGGTCAAGGGCAGGTCAAGTGAGGCGGATTGTCTGGATTCTCGTTACGCGCCGGTACGGAGGAGGGAAGCCCTCCGCGCGGGACCGCGTCGATGGTTCAATTCCGACATGAACACGACCGCCACTGACATCGACGTCCTCCGGGTCTTCTGTGCGGGCGACGGCCGGCACGGCAACCGTCTCGGAGTCGTACGGGACGCCCGTACCCACCCCGACGAGTCCTCCCGGCAGGCGCTCGCCAAGGAACTCGGCTTCAGCGAGACGGTCTTCGTGGACGACCCGGAGCGCGGGATCGTCGACATCTACACGCCCGGCCTGCGACTGCCCTTCGCCGGGCACCCGCTCGTCGGCACCGCCTGGCTCCTCGACCTGGAGGTCGTCCAGCCGCCGGCCGGCGAGGTCTGGGTGCGCGGCGACGGGGAGTTCACCTGGATCGAGGCGCGCGCCGAATGGGCGCCGCCCCGCACGCTGCGTCAGTACGGCTCCGTCGCCGAGGTCGAGGCCCTCGACGTGCCCGAGCCGGGGGAGTGGATCTACGCCTGGGCGTGGGAGGAGGAGGCCGCGGGCCGGATCAGGGCGCGGGCCTTCCCCGGCCGCGGCGACGGCATCGACGAGGACGAGGCGACCGGCGCGGCGGCGCTGCTCCTCACGGCGGAGCTGGGGCGGGCCCTGAACGTCATCCAGGGGCAGGGTTCGCAGCTGCTCACCGCCCCCGGCCCCGACGGCATCGTGGAACTGGGCGGCCGGGTCCGCCTGGAGGGAACGATCCAGCTCTGAACGATCCAGCTCCGACCCTCGGGAGGGCGCTCACGCGCTGAGCGAGTACTCCCCGCCCAGCTCGCGGAAGACCGCGCTGTTGAAGTCGAAGGCGCGCTTGCACTCGTCGACGATCCGCTGCTTCTCCAGGTCGTCGACGTTCACCCCGTCGAGCAGCTCCCGGTACGCCCGCTTGAACGCCGCCGGGTTGGAGATCTCCTCGAACACGTAGAACCGGACGCCGTCGCCCTTGCGGTCGAAGCCCCAGGTCCGCTCCGCCCTGTCGCGGATGATCTGACCGCCCGACAGGTCGCCCAGGTAGCGCGTGTAGTGGTGGGCCACATAGCCGGCCGGCCAGTCGCGGGCGCACTCGGCGACCCGCTCGGCGTACGCCGCGGTGGCGGGCAGTGGGGAGACCCCTGCGCGCCAGCCGGGCCCGCGCAGGTGGGCGAGGTCCTGCTCCAGGGCGGCCGTGCGGAACAGCTCGGGCTGTATGAACGGCCCCGCGACCGGGTCCGCGCGGAGCGCCTCGGCGCCCTCCTCCAGGGACCGGTACACGAACCAGAGCTGCTCCGTGTACCGCGCGTACGCGTCGACGGCGAGGCGTCCGCCCAGCAGGTCGCCCATGAAGGACGAGGTCTCCGCCTCCGTGTGCTGCTCGTGCGAGGCCGTACGGATGAGCGTGGAGAAGGGCGTGTCCAAGGCGTGCCTCCGAGACCGATGGGACGGGAACCGGTGACGATCCTGTCGAGTTAGGCTTACCTAAGTCAACCGGTTCCCGACGTCCTGTCGGTAAAAAAGCTACCCGCTCACGGGGTCAGGGCAACGTAAGGATTTCGGCCCCGTTCTCGGTCACCACGAGCGTGTGCTCGAACTGCGCCGTCCGCTTCCGGTCCTTGGTCACCACGGTCCAGCCGTCGTCCCACATGTCGTAGTCGTGGGTGCCGAGCGTCAGCATCGGCTCGATCGTGAACGTCATGCCGGTCTTGATCTCGGTGGTGTGGTGGGGCGAGTCGTAGTGCGGGACGATCAGGCCGGAGTGGAACGACGAGTTGATGCCGTGCCCGGTGAAGTCGCGCACGACGCCGTAGCCGAAGCGCTTGGCGTACGACTCGATGACCCGCCCGATGATGTTGATCTGGCGGCCCGGCTTCACCGCCTTGATCGCCCGGTTCAGGGACTCCCGGGTGCGCTCCACGAGCAGCCGCGACTCCTCGTCGACGTCACCGCAGAGGTAGGTGGCGTTGTTGTCGCCGTGGACGCCGTTGATGTACGCGGTGACGTCCAGGTTCACGATGTCGCCGTCCCGCAGGACGGTGGAGTCCGGGATGCCGTGGCAGATGACCTCGTTGATCGAGGCGCACAGCGACTTCGGGAAGCCGCGGTAGCCCAGCGTGGACGGATAGGCGCCGTGGTCGCACATGTACTCGTGCGCGACCCGGTCGAGCTCGTCGGTGGTGACACCCGGAGCGATGTGCTTGGCGGCCTCCTCCATCGCCTGCGCGGCGATGCGGCCGGCGATCCGCATCCGTTCGATGGTGTCGGAATCCTGCACCTCGGGCCCGGTGTACGGGGCCGGTGCGGGCTTCCCGACGTACTCGGGGCGGCGGATGGAGCCCGGAACGGAGCGGTGGGGGGAGAGCTCCCCCGGTACGAGAAGCGACTGGCCAGACATGCCAGCGAGTCTAACGACCGGGTCTGGGGCAGCATGGTCCCGAAGGAAGGAGCCGAAGACGATGGCCCTGTTCAAGAAGCGCGCCACGGGCAAACCGGGCGAGTGGTACTACTGCCTGGAGCACAAGAAGGTCGAGGAGGGCCCCGAGTGCCCGGCGAAGAACCGATTCGGCCCGTACGCCAGCCGTGAGGAGGCCTCCCACGCCATGGAGACCGCCCGCGAGCGGAACCTGGAGTGGGAGACCGACCCCAAGTGGCACGACGCCGCCGGGAAGGACCAGGCGCCGGAGGACTAGGAGCCCGCGGGGGCCGGGCCCCCGCGGGCCCGCACCCCTGAGCGGGCTCGGGTTTTGCGGGATGCAGGAGACCCCGCGGGGCCGTCGGGGCCGCTCAGGCGGCCTCGGCGGTCTCCCGCAGGGTCGCCTCCTGCTGGGCCCTGCGGCGCAGCGAGTCCTCGTCCGTCTCGGAGTCGTACGAGAGCAGCTTCGGCAGCGCCAGGCAGAGCAGCCCCACCGAGGCCACGCACGCCACACCACCCGTCCAGACGGCCGTCCGGGTGCCGGTCCAGCCGGCCATCGCGCCCGCCCGGACCTGGCCCAGCTGCGGACCCACGCTGTAGGAGAGCACCTCGATGCCGGCGAGCCGGCCGCGCAGCTCCTCCGGGATCGTCTGGTTCCAGATCGTGGCCCGCCCGAGCCCGCTCAGCATGTCGCCCGCGCCCGCGAAGGCCAGGCACAGCAGCACCAGCCACACGTTCCCGAACCAGCCCGCGGCCGCGATCGCCAGGCCCCAGCCGGCCGCGCCCCCGGCCACCAGCAGCCCGTGCCGCCGGACCTTGGAGGTCCAGCCGCTGGTCAGGCCGAGGACCAGCGAGCCGACCGAGCCCGCCGCGTACATCAGACCGAGCGACCAGTCCGCGCCCAGCTCGTCCGCGAGGAACGGGAAGATCGTGTTCGGGAAGGCGAAGAACATCGCCGCCAGGTCGATCACGTACGTGCCGAGCAGCACCGGACGCGACCAGGCGTACCGCGCCCCCTCCGCGATGCCCCGCAGCGAGGGCTTCTCCGCGTCGTGCGCGGCCGGCGCGGGGGTCAGGCGGCGGCACATCAGGACCGAGACCGCGAAACAGACGACCGTCACCCCGTACGCGGACGCCTGACCCGCGTACGCCACCACCAGGCCCGCGAGCGCCGGGCCCGCGATCGAGCCGATCTGCCAGCGCAGCGAGTTCAGCGCGGCCGCCGCCGTCTGCTGGTCGTGCGGCACGATCCGGGCGAGCAGCGAGTCGAGCGCAGGACGCTGGAGCCCCGCGAGCGCCGACACCCCCGCCGCGACCACGTACAGCGGCCAGAGCATCGGGTCCGGGAGCAGCGAGTTCAGCAGCAGGAGCAGGGCGAGCAGCCCGAGCCCCGCCTCGGTCCAGACGATCACCTTCCGCCGGTCGACCGCGTCCGCGAGCGCCCCGCCGTACAGGCCGAACACCACCAGCGGCACCAGCTCGACCGCGCCCATCGCGCCGACCGCGAGCGGCGAACCCGTCAGCTCCTTGATCTGCAGCGGCAGGGCGATCATCGCCATCGCGCTGCCGAAGTACGTGACGATCCCCTGCACCCACAGGAGCCGGAAGTCGGAGGACGAACGCCAGGGCGCGAGATCGGGAAGGAGGGCGGAGAGCTTGGTGGACACAAAGGGTCATGCTCCGACCGATGGTTGGAGGGGGCAACCGAATTACGGCCCGTACGGGGCTCTCGTACGGGGCTGCCGTACGGACTCCCATGGGGGGGCTCCCGTACGGACTCCCGTACGGACTCCCGTACGGGTGGAAGCTCCCCGATCCGCCGCGCGCGGGCCCCGACTCGGGCAGGATGCGGGCCCATGGATGCCGTACGGGTCGCCTTGCTGCGGGAAGTGCTCGCCGGGACGGAGTGGCCCGGAGCGGCCCGCCGGTTCGCGGGCGCGCTCCGGTCCTCCGTCGTGCCGCACCGGGGCGGACTGCTCCTGGTCGGCACGGAGGAGTACGAGCCCTGGCACCTCGCGGCGCACCTCGTCGACGAGTCCGCCTGGTCGGGCCTCCCGGAGCTGGCGCCCACGCTGGTACGGCACCGGGTGCGGCCCGGCGCCCCGGCGCACCTGGCGGTCGGCCTCGGCCGGCTGGAGGCCGCAGGGCGCGGGGCGACCCTGCTCATGGTGGCGCCGGAGCGGCCGGACGCGGGGCTGCTCCAGCGGGTGCACGACGCCCGGCGCGCGGGGGCGACCGTGCTCTCGCTCGACGGCGGCGACGAGGAGGTCCGGGGCCTCGCGCACGAGACGCTCACCGTGGCGGAGGGCGCCGAGGTCGACCTGGACACGGTGCAGCACCTGGTGAGCGCGGCGGCGGGCGAGAACAGCCTGCCGTCACCACGGGGGAGCCGCCGCTTCAGGGACCGCCTCTCGGGCCTGGCGGACCGCCTGACGGCCCCGCCGCCGGCACGGTGGTAGACGGCGCGGCCGTCTCCGGCCGATGGCGCGCGGCCGTCCCCGGCGGACCCGACCGATCGGTAATGTCGGGGCCATGACTACGACTGAGAGCAAGCCCGCCCCCAAGGACCCGTGGGACCTCCCCGACGTCTCCGGTCTCGTCGTCGGCGTCCTCGGCGGCACCGGCGACCAGGGCCGAGGCCTCGCCTACCGGCTCGCCAAGGCCGGCCAGAAGGTGATCATCGGCTCCCGCGCCGCCGAGCGCGCACAGGACGTCGCCGCGGAGATCGGCCACGGCGTCGAGGGCGCCGACAACGCCGAGACCGCCCGCCGCAGCGACGTCGTCATCGTCGCCGTGCCGTGGGACGGCCACGCCAAGACCCTGGAGGCCCTGCGCGAGGAGCTCCGCGGAAAGCTCGTCGTGGACTGCGTCAACCCGCTCGGCTTCGACAAGAAGGGCGCCTACGCCCTCAAGCCCGAGGAGGGCTCCGCCGCCGAGCAGGCCGCCGCGCTCCTCCCGGACTCCCGGGTCGCCGCCGCCTTCCACCACCTCTCCGCCGTCCTCCTCAAGGACACCTCCATCGAGGAGATCGACACGGACGTCATGGTCCTCGGCGAGGAGCGCGCCGACGTCGAGATCGTCCAGGCCCTCGCCGGTCGCATCGCCGGCATGCGCGGCGTCTTCGCCGGACGGCTGCGCAACGCCCACCAGGTCGAGTCGCTCGTCGCCAACCTGATCTCCGTCAACCGCCGCTACAAGGCGCACGCGGGCCTGCGGGTCACCGACGTCTGAGCAGACATCTGAGCCGGTCCCGTCACGGATCGGGGCATGGGGGACACTGGACGGGCAGCATCAGCCGTACCGTCCGACAGGAGCCGACCCCATGCCCCGCCTCGCCCTCTACGCCCTCGTGGTCTGCGCCCTGGCCATCGCCGCGGCCGTCGTCTCCTTCGTCCAGGGCAGCTTCCTCGGCATCGTCTGGGTGCTCCTCGCGGGCCTCTCCTCCAACATGGCCTGGTACTACCTCCGCCGCGCGAAGGCGGAGAAGGCCGCCGCGGCCCAGGGCTGACCGAGGCCCGGGCGTACGGCCCGCCGGGGCCGGAGACCGTGCGGGCGGGGACTACGGCAGGTCCGGCAGCCAGTTGCCGTGGAAGCCGTGCGGGACCCGGGCCGGCAGGTGGATCACGGCCACCGGTCCGGCCGCGAGGTCGTCGGCGTCGAGGACGACCAGGTCACTGCGGCCGGAGCCGGCGTCGTGGACGTACGTCATGAGCCAGCCGGCGGGGGACCCGTCGGCGGCCGGGGCGAACGCGGCCTCACCGGGCGTGCGGGCCGGCCCGAAATCGTGGGTGACGGACGACCCCGCGCCCAGGTCGTAGCGCACCAGCGAGTTCCCGCAGGTCACGTGCCCGTGCACCGCCGGCAGCCCGGCCAGCCGGTCGTCCGTCCGGGGGAACTCGCCCGGGCGGTCGTCGCACTGTTCCTCCCGGACGGTCCCCGTGGCGGGATCGACCGTCCACTTCCACAGCACGGCCTCCCGGCTCCGGTCGACCGTCCCGTCCACCGCGCGCCGCCACAGCTCGGGGTAGCGCATGACGTGGACGACGATCGTCCCGTCCGCCGCGTCGTACGCGTTGAGCACGTGGAACACGTAGCAGGGGTCGACGGCGAACCAGCGCACCGGCCCGTACGGGTCGTCGCGGCGCAGCACGCCGAGCCGGGCCCCGTACCCGTCGTCCCAGCGGTACGGCATCGTGCCGGTGCCGGCGAGGCCGAGGTCGAAGACCACCGGCAGGTCCAGGAAGACGACGTGCCCGGCGGTGAGGCCGAAGTCGTGCATCATCGTCGGCCCCGGCACCTCCACCGGCCGGCTGACCGTCAGTTCGCCGGAGGCGTCGGCCCGGTGGTAGGTGAGGTACGGGGCCTCCGCGATCCCGTAGCCGAAGAAGTGCAGTTCCCCGGTGAGGGGGCAGGTCTTGGGGTGCGCGGTCATCGCGGTCGTCAGCCGGCCGCCGAAGTCGTACGGGCCGACGGTGTCGAGGGCGGGGGTGAGCTCGTAGGGCAGGGCCGTCTCGACGAGGGCGAGGGTGCGGCCGGCGTGCCGGACGACGTGGGTGTTGGCCTGTCCGGCGGTGAGATCCCGCCGGCCCCGCTCGTCGTACATCCGGGCCCCGTCGGTGAACGTGCTCGTGCGGACCCAGCGGTTGCGGTACGAGACGGCCCGGCCGCCTTCGAGCCGTACGCCGTGGACCATGCCGTCGCCGAAGAACCAGTGGCCGGAGGCGGC
>NZ_MWIG01000368.1:0-3433 GCF_002156145.1 Streptomyces sp. NRRL B-24572
CCCGGCCCGCGACGCGGGCCCGGCCCGCCCGGCCTCCCGGCGACCGTCCCGCTCGCCCTCCTGGCCCTGGCCGGCCTCGGCGCCGGGATCTGGCTGCTCGGCGACACCCTCGCGCTGCCCGCCACCGCCCCGTACGACCCGGCCCAGCTCCGGCTCGCCCACCGCTGCGGCCAGGCCCTCGCCGCGGGGGTGACCGCCGCCGCCGGACTGGTCCTGCTCGCCGTGCTCCGCCGCGTCGACGTGGACGGCCCGCCCGCCCCGTACCGGCTCGGCGGGCCCTTCGTGGAGGCCGCGGGCGTCCCGCACGACAGCGAGCTCGTGGGGCCCTTTACCGAGGAGCACGATCACGAGATATCTTGATGTCGAGCAATCTCGCATACGCAGACGTGGAGCGGAGCACCCGGTGACTGACTCGACCATCATCTACACCCACACTGACGAGGCGCCCGCCCTGGCGACGTACTCGTTCCTGCCCGTGGTCCAGGCGTATGCCTCGCAGGCCGGCGTCACGGTCGAGACGCGTGACATCTCCCTCGCGGGCCGCATCATCGCCGTCTTCCCCGAGTTCCTGGAGGAGGGCCAGCGCATCGCCGACGCCCTCACCGAGCTCGGCGACCTGGCCAAGACGCCCGGCGCCAACATCATCAAGCTGCCGAACGTCTCGGCGTCCATCCCGCAGCTCAAGGCCGCGATCGCCGAGCTCCAGGCGCAGGGCTACGCCCTCCCGGACTACCCGGACGACCCGCAGACGGACCAGGACAAGGACGTCCGCGCCCGTTACGACAAGATCAAGGGCTCGGCCGTCAACCCGGTCCTGCGCGAGGGCAACTCCGACCGCCGCGCGCCGGGCTCGGTCAAGAACTACGCCAAGACCCACCCGCACCGCATGGGCGCCTGGACCCCCGAGTCCAAGACGAACGTCGCCACGATGAGCGAGAACGACTTCGCCTCCACGGAGAAGTCCACCGTCATCGCCGCCGACGACACCCTCCGCTTCGAGTTCACCGCCGCCGACGGCACCGTCAGCGAGCTCCGCGAGCCGCTGAAGGTCATCGCCGGCGAGGTCGTCGACGCCGCCGTCATGCGCGCCGCCGCCCTGCGCACCTTCCTCTCCGAGCAGGTCGCCCGCGCCAAGGCCGAGGGCGTGCTCTTCTCCGTGCACCTCAAGGCCACGATGATGAAGGTCTCCGACCCGATCGTCTTCGGCCACGTCGTCCGCGCCTTCTTCCCGAACACCTTCGCGAAGTACGGCGAGGCGCTCGCCGCCGCCGGCCTGTCCCCGAACGACGGCCTCGGCACCGTCCTCGCCGGCCTCGACGCCCTTCCGAACGGCGCCGAGATCAAGGCCTCCTTCGAGACCGAGCTCGCCGAGGGCCCCGCCCTGGCGATGGTCGACTCCGACAAGGGCATCACCAACCTGCACGTGCCGTCCGACGTCATCGTCGACGCCTCGATGCCGGCCATGATCCGCACCTCCGGCCACATGTGGGGCCCGGACGGCCAGGAGGCCGACACCCTCGCGGTCCTCCCGGACCACAGCTACTCCGGCGTGTACCAGGCCGTCATCGAGGACTGCCGCGCCCACGGCGCCTTCGACCCGGCGACCATGGGCTCCGTCCCGAACGTCGGCCTCATGGCGCAGAAGGCCGAGGAGTACGGCTCCCACGACAAGACCTTCGAGATCGCCCAGGCCGGCACCGTCCGCCTGATCGACTCCGCGGGCAACGTCGTCCTGGAGCAGGAGGTCGCCGAGGGCGACATCTTCCGCGCCTGCCAGACCAAGGACCTGCCCATCCAGGACTGGGTCAAGCTGGCCGTCACCCGCGCCCGCGCCACCGGCGCCCCGGCCGTCTTCTGGCTGGACGAGAACCGCGGCCACGACGCCCAGATCATCGCCAAGGTCAAGCAGTACCTGCCGGAGCACGACACCGAGGGCCTGGACATCCAGATCCTGTCCCCGGTCGAGGCCACCAAGTTCTCCCTGGAGCGCATCCGCCGCGGCGAGGACACCATCTCCGTCACCGGCAACGTCCTGCGCGACTACCTGACCGACCTCTTCCCGATCCTGGAGCTGGGCACCAGCGCCAAGATGCTGTCGGTCGTCCCGCTGATGGCGGGCGGCGGCCTCTTCGAGACCGGCGCCGGCGGCTCCGCCCCGAAGCACGTCCAGCAGCTCGTCAAGGAGAACTACCTCCGCTGGGACAGCCTCGGCGAGTTCTTCGCCCTGGCCGCCTCCTTCGAGCACCTCGCGACCAGCACGGGCAACACCCGCGCCCAGGTCCTCGCCGACACCCTCGACCGCGCCACCGGCACCTTCCTCAACGAGGACAAGTCGCCGACCCGTCGCCTCGGTGGTATCGACAACCGCGGCAGCCACTTCTACCTGGCCCTCTACTGGGCCCAGGAGCTGGCCGCCCAGACCGAGGACGCGGAGCTGGCCAAGGCCTTCGCCCCGCTCGCCGAGACGCTCACCGCCAACGAGCAGAAGATCGTCGACGAGCTGATCGCCGTCCAGGGCTCCCCGGCCGAGATCGGCGGCTACTACCAGCCCGACCCGGCCAAGGCCGCGGCCGTGATGCGCCCGTCCGCCACGTTCAACGAGGCCGTCGCGTCCCTCGCCTGATCCGGCGCGGACCGTCGTCCGCCCCGGCGCGCGCCCCGTACCGCCCCGGCCGGAATCCCTCCGGCCGGGGCGGTCCCGTCGGTGGCGCATCTCACCCACCGGTGTGACCCTGGAGGGCATGAGCTGGGCATCTTGGACGACCGCCGGTGTCTACACCGGGCGAGGTGGGGTGCTGACCGACGAGGCGGGTGTCCTCACGGGCGATGTGACCGTGCACACGACGTTCGCCGATCGCGAGGCACGCGTGGCCGTGCAGTACAGCGGCGCATCCGACTGGTTCACCATGTCGGGCAGTCCCGTTCCGTGCGAATCGGAGGAGGAGAGCCGAGAGCTGCACGACGCCGTCGTGGCGGCCGTCCGGGAGGGGAACGGGGCCACGGTCCCGAGCCTCCCGGTACCCCCGAGGTAGCCGCCGCCCGTAAGAAAGTGTTATCCCTCCCGTGCCCACGGGTCTCCCGACGACGGGGGACTCGGTCCAGGGATGAGGGAGCAGATCCATGCACAGCGACGAGCGACGCACCACGGCCCTTGTGGAGGCGGCCAGGGCGGGTGACGCGGACGCCAGGGACACGCTGGTCCGCGACCACCTTCCGCTCGTCCACAACATCGTCGGCCGGGCCCTCGACGGCCACGCCGACACGGACGACATCGTCCAGGAGACGATGGTCCGTGCCCTCGCCGGCCTCGCCGGCCTCCGCGACCCCTCCCGCTTCCGGTCCTGGCTCGTCGCCATCGCCATGAACGGGATACGGCGCCGCTGGCACGAGCACCGGCGGGCGCCCGTGCCCGGCCTCGACCGGGCCGCGGACC
>NZ_MWIG01000368.1:3451-3910 GCF_002156145.1 Streptomyces sp. NRRL B-24572
CAGCGGATGAAGGAACGCCTGGACACCGGCCGCGCCGTGGTCCGCGCCCTGGACGCGCTGCCGCCGTGCCCGGAGCTCACGGAGATCCTCACGGCCTGGGACGGCCGGCCCTCCCCGCTCTGGCGCAAGCGGATCGCCCGCCATCTGCGCACCTGCGCCGCCTGCACCTCCCGCGCGAGCGGCCGCAGCGGCCTCGCCCCCGTCGAGGGCCTCCTCGTCGGCATCGGCCTCGTCCCGCCCCTGGTGGTCGCGGCCTCGCGCACGGACGGCCCGGCGATGGAGTACGCCGCCCACGCGTCCTCGCAGCCGGGCGCGTCCCCGGGGCCCGGAGTCTCCCCGGGGCCCGGCGGGGGCTCCCGGCCCGGCGACCCCTCGCAGCCCGGCGCGCCCGACGCAGCCGGGCGGTGGACCCCGCTGCGCCGTGCCACCGTCGCCGGGGTCGCGGCCGTCGCCGTCCTC
>NZ_MWIG01000369.1:0-6692 GCF_002156145.1 Streptomyces sp. NRRL B-24572
AGGGCGTTGCCGAGGTTGTTGAGTGCCGCGCCTTCGCGGTGGTGGTCGTCGAGTTCGTGGAAGATGCGGGCGGCTTCGGCATGGGCGGCGATGGCTTCGTCGGGGCGTTGCGCTTCTTGCAGGACGACGCCGAGGTTGTCGAGCGCCTGGCCTTTGCTGTGGCGGTCGCCGAACTTCCGGAAGATGCGGGCGGCTTGGTTGTGGGCGGTGATGGCCTCGTCGAAGCGTCGGACTTCCCTCAGGGCGTTGCCGAGGTTGCCGAGTGTCAGTCCTTCGCCGTGGAGGTCGCCGAGTTCGCGGCAGATCATGAGGTTTGCGGTGTGGGCGATGATGGCTTCGTCGAAGCGTCGTACTGCTTGTAGGGCGTTGCCGAGGTTGTTGAGTGCCTGGCCCCCGCGGTGCTGGTCGCCGAGTGCGTGGAAGATGTGGGCGGCTCGGGTGTGGGCGGTGATGGCTTCGTCGAAGCGCCGTGCTTCCTCCAGGTCGTTGCCGAGGTTGCCGAGGCACTGGCCTTCGTTGCGGTGGTCGCCGAGTTCGCGGCAGATCTGGGCGGCTTGGTCGTGGGCGGTGATGGCTTCGTCGAAGCGTCGGACTTGCCTCAGGGCGCTGCCGAGTGTGCTGAGCGCCATGGCTTCGCTCCGACGGTCGCCGAGTTCGCGGGCTGCGGCGAGGGCGTACTCGCCGACGGCGAGCATGTCGTGGAAGCGGCGGCGCTGATTCAGATAGACGTTCAGGCATTCGACCAGTCGCAGGGCCGCGGAGGGGGTGCCGGCGGCGGCGCGAGAGACCGTGGCGATGAGGTTGGCACGTTCGGCGTCCAGCCAGGCCAGGGCGGTGGCCTGGTCGGGAAAGGCCTCGGGCACCGGTTGACCGGGCAGGGCGCGTAGGTGGTCGTCGGCCGCGTCGCAGGTGACGAGGTAGTACGCCAGGAGTCGTTCCAGGGCCCGGCTCTCGTCCTGCTCCGGGGGGAGTTCGCCGGCGTACAGGCGGATCAGGTCGTGCATCCGCCAGCGGTCGGAGCCGACCGGGTCTTCGCTGATCAGGCAGGACCGTGCGAGGGTGGCCAGACTCCTGCGGGTCTCTCGGGCGGGTCGGCCGCTCAGGGCGGCGGCGGCCTCGGTCGACAGGTCGGGGCCCGGGTTGAGGGGAAGCAGAGCGAAGAGCCGGGCGTCCCGTTCCTTCAAGCGCCGGTACGACAGGTCGAAGGCGGCGCGGACCGCCAAGGTGCGTCCGGTGACGTCCTCGTGTCGGAGCGACTCCAGCCGGGTGCGGGCGTCGGCGAGCTCGTCCGCCAGCTTGGCGATCCGGAGTCCCGGGTCGTCGATCAGCAGGGCGGCGGCGATCGTCAGGGCCAGCGGCAGACGGCCGCAGTGGCCTGCCACCTGCTTCAGCGCCTCGGGCTCCGCCCCGGCGCGCTCGTCGTCCGGGCGGACCTGGGCGAGGGAGTCGGCGATCAGCGCGACGGCCGACTCGGTGTCCAGCTCGTCCAGGGGGACGAGTCGGGGCCGGAAGTCGGGCGAGGTCAACGCGTCGCGGGACGTGGCCAGGAGCCGGTGGCCCGGGTGCGCCGGTATCAGGGGGAGCAACTGGGCGGGGGAGGAGGCGTCGTCGGCGAGGATCAGGACCGGGCCGTGGTCCCTGGCGCGGCGGGCCAGTTCCGACTGGTACAGGCCGGCCTGCTCCTCGACCGTCGGCGGCAGGTCCTCGGTCCGTACGCCCAGGGCCCGCAGCAGCGCCTCAAGCGCCTGCTCGGGGCGGACCGCGCCGGTCGGGGCGTAGCCGCGCAGGTGTACGAAGAGGGTTCCGCCGGGGAAGTGGCCCCGTGCGACGGCCCGGTGGGCGGTGTGCAGGGCCAGGGCCGTCTTGCCGACACCCGGCAGGCCCGTCACCACCGTCACGCCCGACCCCGTTCCGCCGGGG
Organism: Streptomyces sp. NRRL B-24572; assembly: GCF_002156145.1. Classification (NCBI taxonomy): domain Bacteria; kingdom Bacillati; phylum Actinomycetota; class Actinomycetes; order Kitasatosporales; family Streptomycetaceae; genus Streptomyces; species Streptomyces sp. NRRL B-24572. The sequence continues at coordinate 1,921 of NZ_MWIG01000369.1, forward strand.
GCGAGCGCCTTGAGGAGTTCGTCGGTCTTTGCCGCACGACCGATCAGCTCCGGCGCCGGCGGCAGGGCGTCCAGGGCCTGAGGCGTCGGCCTGCTGTGTGACGTGCTCGGCGTGGCCTGAGGCGTCGGCCTGCTGTGTGCCGTGTTCAGGATCGTGTCGACTGGTCATCGGTCCCCGTTCCGCTGACGTGCTGATCCCCGCCGACTTGGGTGATGCTTCCCTGGTCGGACGCTTCCGCCTGCTGTTCCACCCGGTCGGGGGCGGCGGACGCGGGGGCCGGGATCCGGCTGCCGCCCACCTGGGTGACCCGGCCGTTCCCGGTCGCCGTCGCCCGCTGCGTCACCGTGCGCCCGGGCGCAGGCGTGGGTGCGGGCGCAGGTGGCTGCTCCTGCCCCGCCCACCAACCGACCCCCGCCGCAACCACCGTCGCCGCCACCGTGGCGAACGCGATCGCCACCGCGAACCGCGTCTCCTCCTCCTTCGGCAGCCATCCCCACGACACCGTCCGGGCCGCCCACAAGCACACCCAGAACGTCACGGCCGCCGCCACCACGGTCACCGTCCACCGCATCGGACGAGACATCTGCCCCCCTTGGTCCCCCTACGTGACTCTCCTCTTCCCCGCGCGCGTACCCCCGTAACGAGCCTGCTGGTACGCCGAGTTCGGTGTCACAGGCTCAGCGCCGCCAGGATCGTCCCCGTCATCCGGTCCGGGTGCTGGAACACCTCCCTCGCCGTGAAGCGCAGCACCCGGCGGACCTCCCGGCAGGACTGGAGCGCGTTGAAGCGGGCGACGTCCCGTTCGTGGGCGCGGCGGGTGCCGTGGAAGGCGTAGCCCTCGATCTCGACCGCCAGGCCCGCCCTCCGGAACAGGAAGTCCGGGCGCAGGGGGCGGCCGCTCGCCGCGAGGAGGGTCGGTTGGCACTCGGGGACCAGGCCCGTGTCGCCCATCCGCAGCCTCGCCACCGTCTCCGCCGGGGACCCCGACGCCGGTTCCGTCAGGCGCAGCCACGCGCGGGCACGGGGCCCGCCCGGCCGGGGCGCGGCGAGTTCGGCGACCAGCTCCTCGTACCGGACGACGGCTTCCCGCCACACGCCCCCGACCGCCCGGCGCGCGAGTGCCGAGTCCGCGACGACCACCGCCTCCTCCCGGGTCGCCGAAGTCCGTATCAGGTCGCCGACCGTCCGCGCCGGGGTCGTCGTCCGCAGCCCGCGTCGTATCGACCGGTCCCGGGACGTCAGGAACGTCGTGCCGTGGATCCGGGTGCGCGCGCCGAGCGCCGAGCGGGTCGGTGCCGGGGCCGTGAACTCCAGCGGGGCGTCCGCGGCCGCCGTTCCCAGTCGCTCGACGCGGTGCAGTCGCGCCGCCGTCCCGTGGCTGCACACCAGTTCCGGGCGCAGGAACTGGAGGGCCGTCGCCCTCAGCCGCCAGTCCACCTCCCTCCCCGGGGCCGCCCACGCGCCCCGGCAGATCCGCTGCCAGCCGTCGCGGCGCAGCCGTCCGGCCAGTCGGCCGGGGGACCAGCCCGCCGCGACCGCCCAGACCGTCAGGAGGACCCCGCCCCTGGCGAGGATCGCCAACTCGTACATACGCCCAACGATCCACGGAAGAGGGACACTTCGCACCCCCTGTGGAAAACCCGGCGAAAGACGTCGCCAGGAAAGCGTAAATCCGGCGGGACATCCCCCTTCGGCAGGAGCATTCTGGACAGATGACGGCGAGCCCGAGCGCGACTCCCCACCCGGCCCCCAGCGTGCAGCTGGTCAGTGACCTCGTCACCCGGATCCCCGAGTTCCGGAGGACGTACGAGACCCACGTCTTCCATCAGGGCGGCGTCCTGCCGCACGTCTTCTTCTGGGACGTCGTCCAGGACACCGTCCGGTCCTTCCTGGGGGAAGCCCCCGACGCCGCCGACTGGCGCCACACGCTCGACTTCCTGGAGGAGCAGAGCGCGCGCGGCGTTTTCGGCATCGACGAGGTCATCGTCACCTCCTTCCTCGGCGACCTGCCCTCGCCGCAGGAGCCCGGGCACGCCATCGTCGAGCAGCTCGGTCCCGTCATGGCCGCGAAGTTCGTCCGCATAAGGCCCCTCGGGTGAGCCCTGCCCGTGCCCCCGGATAATCGGGCGCATGTCCCTGACCAGGCCAAGCAACCCCACCCTCGCCGCCCTCGGCGGGTACGCCGCCACCCGACTCGTCGGGCTCGTCGTCCTCGCCGTCGCGGCCGGCGCCACCGGGAAGGACGGGCTGCACCGGCTCAACGGGCGCTGGGACTCCGTCTGGTACGTGCGGATCGCCGAGCACGGATACGGGTACCAGGTCACCCTTCCCCACGGTGACGTCCACTCCGACCTCGCCTTCTTCCCGCTCCTCCCCGCCCTGGAGCGCGGCCTCTCCGCCGTCCTCCCCGTCGACGCCGCCACCGCCGGGCTGCTCGTCTCCTGGACCGCCGGGCTCGCCGCCGCCTGGGGCATCGCGAAGTGCGGCGCCCATGTCGCCGGGCCACGCGCGGGCGTGCTCCTCGCCGTTCTCTGGGGCGTGTACCCGACCGCCTTCGTGCAGTCCATGGCCTACACCGAGACGCTGTTCACGGCCCTCGCCGCCTGGTCGCTGTACGCCGTGCTGCGCGGGCGCTGGATCCTCGCCGGCGTCCTGTGCGCGGCCGCCGGGCTCACCCGGCCGACGGCCGCCGCGCTGATCGCCGCCCTCGGCATCACGGCCCTCGCCACCCTCGTACGGGAACGGCGGCTGCCCCTGCGGACGGTGGCCGGAGTGCTCATCGCCCCGCTGGGCTGGCTCGCGTACATCGCCTACGTCGGGGTCAGGCAAGGGAGCCCCACCGCCTACTTCGACGTCCAGGCCGCCTGGGGCAACTCCATCGACGGCGGTGTCGCCCTCGCCCTGTTCATCGCGGGCCTGCCGTGGCCCGCCGCCCTCGGCCTGTGCGCCGCGCTCGCCCTGCTCGGATGGCTGATCGCGCTGTGCGTGCGGCAGCGCCAGCCGCTGCCGCTGCTCGTCTACACGATCGGCGTCGTGTTCGTCTCGCTCGTCGGCGCCGCCTACTTCGGCTCCCGGCCGCGCCTGATGATGCCCGCGTTCGGGCTGCTCCTCCCGCCCGCCGTGGCCCTCGCGCGCGTGCGGACCCGTACCGCCGTGCCCGTCCTCGCCGGGCTCGCCCTCGCCTCCGGTGCGTACGGGGCGTTCACCCTGCTCGGTTCGGGCCCGCCGTGACCTGTCCGCAGGACACGCGCCCGCGTACCCCCGGTTTCAGCTGCCCGTGAGGTCCACGCGCACGCGTACTCCCTTTTTCAGCCCCCACTCCGCCATCGCCCCCGCCTCCGTCTCCAGGACGTGCCGGCCGCGCGGCCGGATCATCCCGAGCCGCCCCGGCCGCATCGTCACCACCGACCGGACCGTGAACGAGCCGTCCAGGTAGGCCACGTCGATCGGGAAGCGCATGCCGAAGGTGTGCACGCTGTTCGTCCGGACGATCAGCAGCGCCCCTGCGATCCCGTCCCGGCCGAGCAGTCCCCGCCGCCTTGCCCGGTACGAGGCCGCCACCTCCAGCGGGATCTCCCGGGCCCGCGCGGCCACTGTCAACGTCCCCGTCCCGTCCACCCATTTCCCCATGCGCCAGACCGTAGCGGCCCAGCGGCTTAGGGTCTCGTGCGTGGAGGTCACCGTGATCGTCGTCGCCGCCCTGTGGGGGGCCGCCGTCGGGCTGCTCGTGCCCCGGGCCGCGTACCGGCTCTCCGTGGAGCCCGAGGAGCCGTGGCGGGACCGCTGCCCCGCCGGGCACGTCCTCGTCGGGCCCGGGCGCGGCTGGTTCGGCGGGCCCGGGCGGCAGGCCTGCGCGACCACCGCGAGCCCGTTCCTCGCGCCGCTGCTCACCGCCCTCGTCTGCGCCGCGCTCGCCGCCGCCACCGGCGGGCCCCGGCCCGAGCTCGCGGTCTGGCTGCTCGGCGCGCCCTTCGCCGTCCTCCTCGCCTGCGTGGACGCGCGCGTGCACCGGCTTCCGGACGGGCTCACCCTGCCGCTCGCCGCCGCCGTGCCCCTGCTCCTCGGCGGCGCCGAACTCCTCCCGTACGACGCCGGCTCCTGGATCCACGCCCTGCTCGGCGGGCTCGCCCTCGGCGGGGCCTATCTGGTGCTGTTCCTGATCAACCCGAGCGGGCTCGGCCTCGGCGACGTGAAGCTGGCGGTCCCGCTCGGCGCCGCGCTCGGCTGGTACGGCTGGGGCGTGCTCTTCGCCGGGGCCTTCGCGGGCTTCCTCCTCGGCGCGGTCTACGGCCTCGGCCTCGTCCTGCTGCGCCGGGCCGGACGCTCCTCGGCGATCCCCTTCGGCCCCTTCATGCTCGGGGGCGCCCTGCTCGGCCTCCTCCTCGGCGCGTTCACCGCGATTCCCTGAAAGCCCGCCGCTCCTCGACCCTCTCCTCGGCGCGTTCACCGCCGTGCCCCGAGGGCCCGCCCTAGCATCGCCGCACATGCTGACAATTGCGAGCGAAGCACCCGTAAAGGGCACGGCGTCCGCGCCCCCGACCCGCCGGCCCCCCGCCCCCTGGGTCTGGGCCGCCGGGCTCTTCCTCCCCTACGCGACCGTCGCCGTGCGCCGCCACCAGCTCCTGCGCACCACCGGCTACGACCTCGGCATCTTCGAGCAGGCCGTCCGCGCCTACGCCGAAGCCCGCGAAGGCCCCGGCGAAGAGCACGCCCCAGCCGTACCAGCCGAGCGCGGCGCCGAGCGGGACCGCCAGCTTCACGTCGCCGAGGCC
>NZ_MWIG01000037.1:0-3774 GCF_002156145.1 Streptomyces sp. NRRL B-24572
AAGAGGACGAGGCGTCCTCGCCCCCGACCGATCCGGATCGGTCGGGGCCGAGGACGCCTCGTCCTCTTCCTCTTCCGTCAGCGCCTGACCCGGTCGGTGTCGTGGGCCGCCCAACCGGCCACGGCGAACCCCGTCCCCTCCCTGCGCACTTCGGCGGCGCCCGACCCACCGAAGTGCGCGGGGACGACCAGCTCCCGCTCGTCGGCGGCCCGTTCCAGGATCCGGCGGCGGCTGGCCGCCGCCCCCGCCGGGTCCAGGCAGAAGCAGCTCGCGTGCTCCGGAGCGAGGATCTGCACGGGGCTGTGGAGGAGATCGCCGACGAAGACCGCGCGGTCGGTCCCGGAGGCCAGTCGCAGGACGGCCGAGCCCGGGGTGTGACCGGGCGCCGACTCCAGGACGAGGTTCTCGTCGATGCGGTGGGACCCGTCCCAGAGCGTGATCAGCCCCGCGCGGTGCACGGGCGCCACGCTGTCCCCGTAGATCAGCCGGTCCTCCTCCCGGAGGCCGCCGCCGTACGCGTTCTCCGGGCCGAAGTGGAAGTCGTCGGCGGCGGGGAGGAGGTACTGGGCGTTCGGGAACGCAGGCGCCCACTCCCCTGCGCCTTCGACGGAGCGCGTGTTCCAGCCGACGTGGTCCGCGTGCAGATGCGTGTTGACGACGACGTCGACGTCCTCGGGCCGGATGCCCGCCCGCTCCAGGCGGCCGAGGAAACCGTCCCGCCGCCGGTGGAAGTGCGGCGAGTGGGGCCGCTCCCGCCCGTCGCCCACGCCCGTGTCGACCAGGACGGTCCGCCCGCCGCTGCGCAGCACCCAGGTCTGCAGCGCCATGACCGCGCTGTCGCCGTCCGGCGCCCAGTGGTCCGGCGCCAGCCACTCCTCGTTGTCCTTCCACAGCTCGGCCCCGGCGCCCGGCACGAGGGTGGCGGCGGGCGCGAACGGCCCCCGCCACTCGACGATCCGGATGATCTCGACGTCCCCCAGGACGATGCTCTGTGCGCTCTCGTTCGTCATGGGATCGACAGTAGGGAGGGGCTGGTGAGCCTCTCAATGTCTGATCTGCTCTTCTGGATACGCGAGAAGCTCACGGTGGCGGTACTACGCTCCCCGTCATGGATGTCGTGAGCGATGCGATCTCGGCCGTACGGGTCGGGCGGCCCTCCTCCGACCGGGTACGGGTCGCAGGACGCTGGTGCGCCCGGCTCGCCCCGTACGAAGGGGCCGGCTTCCACGTCGTCCTCCGGGGCAGCTGCTGGCTGCTGCCCGACGGCGGCGAACCGGTCGCGCTCGGCGCGGGCGACGCCGTCCTGCTCCCGCACGGCACCGGGCACGTCATCGCCGACGCGCCCGCCGACGCGGCGACGGTCGCACGGGCGGTGTCCTTCGAGCGGTGGGCCGCCGGCAGCCGCCCTCACCCGCCCCGGACGACCGACGGCGACCGCGAGGTCGAGATGCTCTGCGGCAAGTACCGGCTCGACCGCAGCCACACGCACCCCCTGCTCGCGGAACTTCCGCCGCTCGTCCACCTGCCCGGCCGCGCCGGCCACCACCCCGAACTCCGGGCCGCCATCGGCCTGCTGGGCGGAGAGCTGGACGAGCGGCGGCCCGGCGCCTGCCTCGCGCTCCCCAGCCTGCTCGACCTGCTGCTCGTCTACATGATCCGGTCCTGGATGGCGGCCGAGAACACCGCCGGGGCGTGGCCGGCCGCCCTGGGCGACCCGGTGGCGGCCGCCGCGCTGCGCGCGCTGCACTCCGACCCGGCCGCGCCCTGGACCGTCGACCGGCTCGCGGCCGAGGCCGGCGTCTCCCGGCCCACCCTCGCCCGCCGCTTCACCGCCCTCGTGGGCCGGCCCCCGATGGCGTACCTCACCTGGTGGCGGCTGACCCGCGCCGCCGCCCTGCTCCGGGACACCGGCGACCCGCTGGCCACCGTCGCCCGCCACGTCGGCTACGCCTCGCCGTACGCCCTGTCCCACGCCTTCCGCCGCGAGTTCGGCACGACGCCGGGGCAGTACCGCAGCGGCGCGGTCACCCCTTCTGCGTCAGGTTCTTGAACGCGTCCAGGTTGCGCGTCGACTCGCCGCGCGACACCCGCCACTCGTACTCGCGCCGGATCGCCGACGCGAAGCCCAGTTCCAGGAGCGTGTTGAAGTCGCCGTCCGCCGCCTCCAGGACCGAGCCGAGCAGCCGGTCCAGTTCCTCCGGTGTGACGGCGGCCAGCGGCAGCTTGCCGGCGAGGTAGACGTCGCCCAGGGCGTCGACCGCGTAACTCACCCCGTACAGCTTGAGGTTGCGTTCGAGCAGCCAGCGGTGGACGCCCGCCTCGTTCTCGTCCGGGTGGCGGATGACGAAGGCGTTGAGGGAGAGGGAGTGGCGGCCCACCCGCAGCGACAGGGTGGTGAACAGCTTGCGCGTGCCCGGGAGCTTCACGACGTACGAGCCGGGCTCCGGGGACTCCCAGTCGAGCTCCGACTCGTCGAACGCGTCCTCGATGATCCGCCGAACGTCCTCAGCCATGGTGCGAGCGTACGCGACGGCGGTTCTCGCGCAGCCGGTGGTCGTGCATGGCGGCCGTGTACACGTCCGCCGTGCCCGAGGCCGCCGTGTCCCAGCCGAAGGAACCCGCGTGCAGCGCCGCCGCCTCGCCCATCCGGGCCGAGAGGGACGGGTCCGCCACGAAGCGGCCAAGAGCGCGGGCGTAGTCCGCCGGGTCGTGCCCCTGGACCAGGAAACCGGTCACCTCGTCCCGTACGGCCACGGGCAGGCCGCCGACCGCCGCCGCGACGACCGGGGTGCCGGCCGCCTGCGCCTCGATCGCGACCAGGCCGAAGGACTCGCTGTACGAGGGCATGACGAGGACCGACGCCGCGCGGAACCAGTCCGCCAGGCGGTCCTGGCTCACCGGCGGGTGGAAGCGCACGACGTCCGAGATCCCGAGCTTGGCGGCCAGCTTCTGCAGCTGCTCCGGCTTGGCCAGGCCGCTGCCGCTCGGGCCGCCCACCACCGGGACGACCATGCGGGTGCGAAGGGAGGGGTCCTCTTCCAGGAGCCGCGCGGCGGCGCTGAGCAGGATGTCCGGGGCCTTCAGCGGCTGTATGCGGCCGGCGAAGACCGGGATGAAGGCGTCCTGGGGGAGGCCGAGCCGGGCGCGGGCCGCCGCGCGGCCGTCGGCGGGGCGGAAGTGGTCCAGGTTGACGCCCGGGTGCACGACCGCGATCTTGCCGGGGTCCGCCTCGTAGAAGCGGGCCAGCTCGTCGGCCTCCTCGGACGTGTTGGCGATCAGCCGGTCGGCGGCGGAGACGATCTGCGTCTCGCCGATCACCCGGGCCGCGGGCTCGGGCGTGTCGCCCTCGGCGAGCGCCGCGTTCTTGACCTTCGCCATGGTGTGCATGGCATGCACGAGCGGGACGCCCCAGCGCTCGGCGGCCAGCCAGCCGACGTGGCCGGAGAGCCAGTAGTGGGAGTGGACCAGGTCGTAGTGGCCGGGCCGGTGCCCCGCCCACGCCTGCATCACCCCGTGCGTGAAGGCGCAGAGCTGCGCCGGCAGCTCCTCCTTGGCCAGACCCTCGTACGGGCCGGCGTCCACGTGCCGTACGAGCACGCCCGGGGTCAGCTCGACCACCGGGGGGAGGCCGCCGGTGGTGGCCCGGGTGAAGATCTCCACCTCGATGTCGATGGCGGCGAGTCGTTTCGCCAGCTCGACGATGTAGACGTTCATGCCGCCCGCGTCACCCGTGCCGGGCTGGTGCAGCGGCGAGGTGTGGACGCTGAGCATGGC
>NZ_MWIG01000370.1:0-10863 GCF_002156145.1 Streptomyces sp. NRRL B-24572
GGGCCTGGGCGCGCTCGCCGGCGGCGTCGTCTACGGGGCCCGGCAGTGGTCCGGGGCGCCCGAGCGGCGGCTGAGGGTCCTCGTGGGGCTCCTCGCGGTCTGCTACCTGCCGCTCATGCTCACCCCCGGCCCCGTCGCCATGACGGGCCTCTCGGTGCTCTCCGGGGTCTTCCTCGCCCCCGCCCTCGCCTGCGCCTTCATCGTGGTCGACCGGCACGCCCCGAGCGGCACCGTCACCGAGGCCTTCTCGTGGCTCGTCACCACCTTCGGCGTCGGCGCGGCCCTGGGCTCCGCCGTCGCGGGCCCGGCGGTCGAACTGGCCGGGACGGTGGCGGGGTTCGCCGTGGCCGGCGCGGGGGGCCTGGTCGCCCTCCTCGTACTGCTCGCCACCGGCCGGGTCCTGCACCCCCGCGACACGACGCGACACGCCGAGGGCGGGACGGTCCCCACCGCCGTACACGCCGAAAAGAACGCGCACTGATCGGAAAATGATCGAAACGGGAACGTCCAACCCGGTTTCAGCGCACGCCGTCAGGCGTAATGTTCAGACATGGACCGCCGCATTTTCGGGCTGGAGAACGAGTACGGCGTCACGTGCACGTTCAGGGGACAGCGCCGACTGTCTCCTGACGAAGTGGCGCGCTACCTCTTCCGCCGTGTCGTGTCATGGGGCCGCAGCAGCAATGTCTTCCTGCGGAACGGCGCCCGCCTGTACCTCGACGTGGGTTCGCATCCGGAATACGCCACACCGGAATGCGACAACGTGACCGAACTGGTCACCCACGACAAGGCGGGCGAGCGCATTCTCGAGGGCCTGCTCGTCGACGCCGAACGCCGCCTGCACGAGGAGGGAATCGCGGGCGACGTCTACCTCTTCAAGAACAACACCGACTCGGCCGGAAACTCCTACGGCTGCCACGAGAACTATCTCGTCGCCCGCCACGGGGAGTTCTCCCGGCTCGCGGACATCCTCATTCCCTTCCTCGTGACGCGGCAGCTCATCTGCGGCGCGGGAAAGGTCCTCCAGACCCCGCGTGGCGCGGTCTACTGCGTCTCCCAGCGTGCCGAGCACATCTGGGAGGGCGTCAGTTCGGCCACCACCCGCTCGCGGCCCATCATCAACACCCGGGACGAGCCGCACGCCGACGCCGAGCGCTACCGCCGGCTGCACGTCATCGTCGGCGACTCCAACATGTCCGAGACGACCATGCTGCTCAAGGTGGGCGCCACCGACCTCGTGCTCCGCATGATCGAGGCGGGCACGGTGATGCGCGACCTGACCCTGGAGAACCCCATCCGGGCCATCCGCGAGGTCAGCCACGACATCACGGGCCAGCGCAAGGTCCGGCTCGCCAGCGGCCGCGAGGCCTCCGCCCTGGAGGTCCAGCGCGAGTACTACGAGAAGGCCGTGGACTTCGTCGACCGCAGGGGCATCCGCTCCGGCACCGTCGCCCAGGTCCTGGAGCTGTGGGGCCGTACGCTCGACGCGATCGAGAGCGAGCAGCTCGACCGGATCGAGACCGAGATCGACTGGGTCATGAAGCACCGGCTCATCGAGCGCTACCGGGCCAAGCACAACATGACCATGTCGAACCCGAGGGTCGCGCAGATAGACCTCGCCTACCACGACATCCACCGTCGTCGCGGGCTGTACTACCTGCTCCAGAAGAACGGGCAGGCGGCCCGCGTCTGCAACGACCTGAAGATCTTCGAGGGCAAGTCGGTGCCCCCGCAGACCACTCGGGCCCGGCTGCGCGGCGACTTCATCCGCCGCGCGCAGGAGCAGCGGCGGGACTTCACCGTCGACTGGGTCCACCTGAAGCTCAACGACCAGGCGCAGCGCACGGTGCTGTGCAAGGACCCGTTCCGCTCCGTCGACGACCGGGTCGAAAAGCTGATCGCCGGAATGTAGGCAGGTCGTATCGGCCATGTGGGCCCCGCACGTTCGGCGTGCGGGGCCCTCGACGTGACAGGAGGAGCGCCTAGAGTGTCGGCACAACTACTGTGCCGTCTGAGATCTGAGGAACACGTGCGCCGACTTGCCGGCCTTCTCGTCGTCCCGCTGCTGCTGCTCTCCACAGCGGCGTGCGGCGGCGATGACAAGGGCTCCGATTCCGCCTCGATGAAGAACGGACTGCCCGCCATCACCGCGGGTGAGAAGTTCGGGGAGAAGCCGACCCTCTCCAAGGGCGAGGGCGACCCGCCCAAGGACCTCAAGGTCAACGTCATCAGCGAGGGCAACGGCGCGGTGACGAAGAAGGGCGACGCCCTCCAGGTGAACTACCTGGGTCAGGCCTGGGACTCCACCACCCCCTTCGACAACAGCTTCGACCGCGGTCAGCCCTTCGACCTCACGCTGGGCGCCGGCCAGGTCATCAAGGGCTGGGACCAGGGCCTGGAGGGCCAGAAGGTCGGCAGCCGCATCGAGATCGGCATCCCGCCGGAGCTCGGTTACGGCGCGCAGGGCCAGGGCGACATCAAGCCCAACGCCACCCTCGTCTTCGTCGTGGACATCCTGAAGGCCGTGACGATCCCGAAGTCCGCCACGGGCACCGTGGTCGCCCAGGACGACAAGGACCTGCCGAAGGTCGGTACGAACACCGACGGCAAGGCCCCCTCGCTGACGGTCCCGAAGACCGACCCGCCGACCAAGCTCGTCTCGAACTACGTGCTCGAGTCCAAGGGCGAGGCCGTCAAGGCCACCGACACGGTCGTCGTGAACTACGTCGCCGCCCTGTGGAAGGACGGCAAGGTCTTCGACTCGACCTACACCACGGGCAAGCCCGCGAACTTCCCCCTCTCGCAGCTGACGCTGAAGGGCCTCAAGGACGGTCTCGTCGGCAAGAAGATCGGCAGCCGCGTGCTGATCGTCGCCCCGCCGTCGGAGGCGTTCGGGGACCAGGAGAAGCAGGGCATTCCGAAGAACTCCACGCTGGTCTTCGCCGTGGACATCCTGACGAAGATGTAAGACTGTCCCGTTCACGCAGTACATCAGTTTGAGGAGTTCCAGTGAGCATCGAGAAGCCCGAGATCGACTTCCCGGGTGGCGAGCCGCCGAAGGACCTGGAGATCAAGGAGATCTGGGAGGGTGACGGCGAGGTCGCCAAGGCCGGCCAGTTCGTGCAGGTCCACTACGTGGGTGTGGCCTTCTCCACCGGCGAGGAGTTCGACGCCTCCTGGAACCGCGGCAACCCGCTCGGGTTCAAGCTCGGCGTCGGCCAGGTCATCGAGGGCTGGGACAAGGGCGTCCAGGGCATGAAGGTCGGCGGCCGCCGCCAGCTGACCATCCCCGCGCACATGGCCTACGGAGACCGTGGCGCCGGCAGCGCGATCGCCCCGGGCGAGACGCTGATCTTCGTCTGCGACCTCGTGGCCGTGCAGGGCTGACCTGGTTCAGGTCGTTCCGAGGGCCCCCGCCGTCCACGGCGGGGGCCCTCGGCTTTTGTCCCGACACCCCGGGGCGGTACGGTCGGACGTCCGAGAAGTGGAACCGGCGGAAGGGTGCGGGGCGTCGATGGCGATTGCCAAGTCCGAGCGGCTGATGAATCTCGCGCTGTGCCTGCTCGGGACACGCCGTCCGCTGAGCAAGCGGGAGCTCCGCGGCTCCATCGAGGCGTACCTCGAAGCGAGCGGCGACGACGCCTTCAACCGCATGTTCGAGCGGGACAAGGACGATCTCCGGGAGCTCGGCCTGGTCATCGAGACCGTCGAGAACCTGGACGGCGAGACCGGCTACCTCGCCCGCCGCGACTCCAACCGGCTGCCGCCGATCACCCTGGACGCCGAGGAGGCCGCCGCGCTCGGCCTCGCCGCCAAGGTGTGGCAGCAGGCCCGGCTCGCCGGGGCCGCCAGCGGCGCCCTGCAGAAGCTCCGCGCCGCCGGCATGCCCGAGGCGGAGGACTCGTACGACACCCAGCCCAGCGCCCTCGAACCGCGCATCCCGGTCCACGAGGCCGCCTTCGAGCCGCTCATGCTGGCCTGCCGCGACCGGCGTCCCGTCGTCTTCGACTACCGCAAGGCCAACGCCGCGCGCCCCGAGACCCGCCACGTCGAGCCCTGGACCCTCGAATGCTGGCGCGGCCACTGGTACCTGGCGGGCTGGGACCGCGACCGCGGTGCCGAGCGCGTCTTCCGGCTCTCCCGCATCACCGGCAAGGTCCGCTCGCGGGCCGGTGCCTTCACCGCGCCCGTGCCCGACGTCGTGACCGTCCGGGAGACCGTCGAGAGCTGGGCCGGCGAGACCGCCACCCGCTCCGCCCGGATCCGGCTCCGTGCCGGCTGTGGCTACCCGCTGCGGGCCCGCGCCCAGGCCGTGACCGAGGGCGACGACGGCTGGGACGAGCTGGAGATCCCGTACGGGCACGGGCTCGACGCCTGGCTCGTCGAGTTCGGCCCGGACGTCGTCGTACTGGAACCCGCCGATCTGCGGGCCGATGTGGTGGAGCGGCTGCGCGCCGTGGCCAAGGGCTGAGGGGGAGACGTACCGCATGGCTGCCAACGCGATCGACCAGACGAGGCGGATGCTCTCCCTCGTCACCTATCTCCGTGAGCGCCCCGGCGCGCACGTCGCCGACGTGGCGCGCGCCTTCGGGATCACGGAGGACGAGCTGATCTCCGACCTGGACGTGCTGCCCATGTGCGGCACCAGCTTCCGGGGCGGGGACCTGCTCGACATCGACACCGACGGCGACCGGATCTGGTGGCACAACCCCGACGACGTCGCCGCGCCGCTGCGGCTCGCCGCCGACGAGGCCACCGCGCTGCTGGTCGCCGCCCGGGCCGTCGCCACCCTGCCGGGGCTCCGCGAGAGCGACCGGGACGCCCTGCTGCGCGCCACCGCCAAGCTGGAGGCGGCGGCCGGCGAGGCCGCCGGGGCCAGCGCGCGGCTCTCGGTGACCTTCGAGTCCGAGGGCGGGGTCTTCGCCGAGGTCGACCGGGCCATCTCGGAACGCAAGCGACTGTGGGTGCGGTACTACTCGCCCGCGCGCGACGAGCTCACCGAGCGCGAGGTCGACCCGATCCGGCTCTTCGCCGTCGGTCACACCTACATGGAGGCGTGGTGCCGGCTCTCCGAGGCGCGCCGCACCTTCCGGCTCGACCGGGTCGCCGAGATCCGGATCCTCGACGAGCACGCCGCGCCGCCGGAGCTGGAGCTGCGGGACCTCTCCGCGGGCCTGGTGCAGCCGTCCGCCGACGACCCGGAGGTCGTGGTCGAGGTGGGGCCCGGCGGGCGCTGGGTCGCCGAGTACTACCCGCACGACCGGGCCGAGGAGCTGCAGGACGGCGGGCTGCGGATCACGCTGCGGACGCCGGACCCGGCCTCGCTGCGCAGACTGGCGCTGCGTCTCGGCAGCGACGGGCGGATCGTCGCGCCGGCGGAGCTGGCCGACAGCGCGAGGACGGCGGCGGCCGCCGCGCTCGCCGCGTACGAGGGCGTGTGACGTTCACCGTGTCCAGGACGCTGTTACTGACGTGGCCGCGTCCAGGGCGCTGTGACCGAGGTGACGTGGCCGCGTCCAGGGCGCTGTGACCGAGGTGACGTGGCCGCGTCCAGGGCGCTGTGACCGACGTGACGTGACCGCGCTGAGAACGCTGTTGCCGATGTGATGCCAGAGTTGAGAGAGATGAGGGAGATGTCCGCGATGCACGGTTTTGCGGCGACCATGGCCCCGGTCCTCTTCAAGGCCGCCTGCCCCGACTGCCGCTCGCGCTTCGAACTCTCCGCGAGTTCCCTGCGCCTGGCCATCGGGGCCAGCCGCCGCACCACCTTCTACTCCTTCACCTGCCCCGAGTGCGGCAGCTCCGTCCGCAAGCCCGCGGGCGAGCGCATCGTCGAGCTCCTCACCGGCGGCGGAGTCCGCACCCTGCGCCTCCACACCACCGTGTGAACGATCCGCACGCGCCCAACGTCTAGGCTCAGCACATGTTCTGGCCCATGCTCGCCATTGCCCTCGGCTTCCTCGGCATCGCCGTCCTCGGCGTCCTCGCCGTCAAGGTGTTCCTGGAGGTCCAGCGCCTCGGCCGTCAAGTGGCCCACACCACACAGCGGATCCAGCGGGCCGCCGAGGAGCTCGAAGACGCCGCCGTCGGACTCGCCCGGACCGGCGATTCGCTCCGCTGAGTCCGTGCCGTACGCTGCAGGAAGCGGTCCCGGACAGGGCGTGCGGGACGCAATCGGGAGTATGCAAGGGCATTGCCCCGCGTTTACTCCTGCGGGTTACGATCGCAGGCAGCGCGGTGGCCGGACGCATGTCCGACCCGCCGGGTACGCACTCCATGTCGCCTCGGTGAAGAAGGTATACAGCTATGGGTAGGCTCGGCCCCACCGAGATCATCCTCATCCTCGTCGTCGTCATCCTCCTGTTCGGCGCCAAGAAGCTTCCGGACATGGCCCGCTCGCTGGGCAAGTCGGCCCGCATCCTCAAGAGCGAGGCCAAGGCGATGAAGGCGGACGACCAGCAGAGCGCCCCCGCCGACCCGCCGCACGCCGGCACGCAGGAGCCCGCCCCGCGCACCATCCAGGCCGCTCCCGGTGACGTGACCAGCGCCCGTCCCGTGACCGAGCCCTCGGACTCCACCAAGCGCTGACCCGGTCCGCCGCGGCCGCCGCACCCTGCGGCGGCCTGCCGCACGAGATGAGGACGTGGGTTGCTCAAGTCTGCCCGCAAGCAGGAGAAGGATCCCGAGGGCCGGATGCCCCTCGTGGAGCACCTGCGTGAACTCCGCAACCGACTGGCGAAGGGTCTCCTCGCCATCACGGTAGTGACGATCGTGGCCCTCGTGTACAGCGAGGAGCTGCTGAGCTTCCTGGCGAAACCCGTACCCACATGCCCACCGGGCGTCACCAGTGACGGCGGCAACTGCGCGACGGTCACCTTTACCTCGCTGATGGCCCCCTTCAGCACGACGATCCAGGTGTCCCTGACGGCGGGTCTCGTCGTCGCCAGCCCCGTCTGGCTCTACCAGCTGTGGGCCTTCATCGCGCCCGGGCTGCACAAGAACGAGAAGAGGTACACGTACGCCTTCGTCGGCGCGGCCGTGCCGCTGTTCGCCGCCGGCGCCTACCTGGCGTACCTCATCCTGCCCGTCAGCGTGAAGGTCCTCATCAGCCTCACGCCCGAGGGCGCCGCGAACCTCCTGGCGCTCAACGACGTCCTCGACTTCACCCTGCGCATGGTGCTCGTCTTCGGCCTCGCCTTCGAGCTCCCGCTCGTCCTGGTGATGCTCAACCTCACCGGTGTCCTCTCGGGCCGCCGCATGGCCGGCTGGTGGCGCGGCGTGATCATGGGCGTCTTCATCTTCGGCGCCGTCATCACCCCCACCACCGACCCCGTCGGCATGATCGCCCTCGCCGGGCCGATCACGATCCTGTACTTCGGGGCCGTCGGCTTCTCCCTCCTCAACGACCGGCGGCGCAGGCGCGCCAACCCCGACGCCGAGCTCGACGACGACGAGGCCTCCTCGCTCGACCTCACCCCCGAGGCCGTCGGGGCCGTCGAGCCCGTGAGCGCGGCCCGTGCCCTGCCCGAGCAGGCGACCGGGGAGTACGGCGGAACGGGCGCGCAGCGGCTCAACGGGTACGACGACATCACCTGATCCCGTACCGCCCCCTCGGCCGGTCCTCTTACGGTCCCCCGGACAGCTGTCCGGGGGACCGTCCTTGTGACCAGGGACTTCACCCCCTGGAAGCGGGCCCTCCGCATCCCCTCGATAAAGATCGCGTCACTGTCACAGGTGGCGGGTAGGCTCGACAACAAGATGACAGAGGACCTCACACCAGCCGAGGCGTACGCGGCCGCCCGCGCCCGCAACGCCGAGCAGCGCACCGCACTGGCACCCTTCCGCGAGCTGTACGACTTCGGTCTGGACCCCTTCCAGATCGAGGCCTGCCAGGCACTCGAAGCCGGCAAGGGCGTGCTCGTCGCCGCGCCCACGGGCTCCGGCAAGACCATCGTCGGCGAGTTCGCCGTCCACCTCGCCCTCACCCAGGGCCGCAAGTGCTTCTACACGACCCCCATCAAGGCGCTGTCGAACCAGAAGTACGCCGACCTCGTCAAGCGGTACGGCGCCGACAAGGTCGGCCTGCTCACCGGTGACAACAGCGTGAACGGCGACGCCCCGATCGTCGTCATGACCACCGAAGTCCTCCGCAACATGCTCTACGCGGGGTCCCAGGCCCTCTCCGGCCTCGGGTACGTCGTGATGGACGAGGTCCACTACCTCTCCGACCGCTTCCGCGGCGCCGTCTGGGAGGAAGTGATCATCCACCTCCCCGAATCCGTCACCCTCGTCTCGCTCTCCGCGACCGTGTCCAACGCCGAGGAGTTCGGCGACTGGCTGGACACCGTCCGCGGCGACACCGAGGTCATCGTCTCGGAGAGCCGCCCCGTCCCCCTCTGGCAGCACGTCCTCGCCGGACGCCGGATGTACGACCTCTTCGAGGAGGAGACCGACCACGGCGGCCGCGGCGCGTCCCGGCGCGAGGTCAACCCCGACCTCCTCCGCCTCGCCCGCACCGAGAACACGCGCACGTACAACCCGCGCGACCGGCGGCGCGGCAAGATGGTCCGCGAGGCCGACCGCGAGCGCGAGCGCCGCCAGCGCTCCCGGATCTGGACCCCCGGCCGCCCCGAGGTCATCGAGCGCCTCGACGCCGAAGGGCTGCTGCCCGCCATCACCTTCATCTTCAGCCGCGCCGGCTGCGAGGCCGCCGTCCAGCAGTGCCTCTACGCCGGACTCCGGCTCAACGACGACGAGGCGCGGCTGCGCGTCCGCGAGATCGTCGAGGAGCGCACGGCCGCCATCCCCACCGAGGACCTCCACGTCCTCGGCTACTACGAGTGGCTCGAAGCCCTGGAGCGGGGCATCGCCGCCCACCACGCCGGCATGCTCCCGACCTTCAAGGAGGTCGTCGAGGAGCTCTTCGTCCGCGGCCTCGTCAAGGCCGTCTTCGCCACCGAGACCCTCGCCCTCGGCATCAACATGCCCGCGCGCACCGTCATCCTCGAGAAGCTCGTCAAGTGGAACGGCGAGCAGCACGCGGACATCACCCCCGGCGAGTACACCCAGCTCACCGGCCGTGCGGGCCGCCGCGGCATCGACGTCGAGGGCCACGCCGTGGTGCTCTGGCAGCGCGGGCTCGACCCCGGCCACCTCGCCGGACTCGCCGGCACGCGCACGTACCCGCTGCGCTCCAGCTTCAAGCCCTCGTACAACATGGCGGTCAACCTCGTCGACCAGTTCGGCCGGCACCGCTCCCGCGAGCTCCTGGAGACCTCCTTCGCCCAGTTCCAGGCCGACCGCTCCGTCGTGGGCATCTCGCGCCAGGTCCAGCGGAACGAGGAGGGGCTCCAGGGCTACCGCGAGGGCATGACCTGCCACCTCGGGGACTTCGAGGAGTACGCGCGGCTCCGCCGCGACCTCAAGGACCGCGAGACCGAACTGGCCCGGCAGGGCGCCGCCCAGCGCCGCGCCCAGGCCGCGAGCTCCCTGGAGAAGCTCAAGCCCGGCGACGTCATCCACGTCCCCACCGGCAAGTTCGCGGGCCTGGCCCTCGTCCTCGACCCGGGCATCCCGGCCGGCCGCACCAACGGCCACCGCGGCTTCGAGCACCACGACGGGCCGCGCCCCCTCGTCCTCACCGCCGAGCGGCAGGTCAAGAGGCTCGCCTCCATCGACTTCCCGGTCCCGGTCGAGGCGCTGGAGCGCATGAGGATCCCCAAGTCCTTCAACCCGCGCTCCCCGCAGTCCCGCCGCGACCTCGCCTCCGCCCTGCGGAGCAAGGCCGGGCACATCAACCCCGAGCGCCACCGGCGGCAGCGCGCCGCCGCGGCCGACGACCGCGAGATCGCCCGGCTGCGCACCGAGATCCGTGCGCACCCCTGCCACGGCTGCGACGAGCGCGAGGACCACGCCCGCTGGGCCGAGCGCTACCACCGCCTCCAGCGCGACACCCAGCAGCTGGAGCGGCGCATCGAGGGGCGTACGAACACCATCGCCCGCACCTTCGACCGGATCGTCGCGCTCCTCACCGAGCTCGACTACCTGCGCGGCGACGAGGTGACCGACAACGGCAAGCGGCTCGCCCGGCTCTACGGCGAACTCGACCTGCTGGCGAGCGAGTGCCTCCGGGACCGGGTCTGGGAAGGTCTCAACCCGGCCGAACTCGCCGCCTGCGTCTCGGCTTTGGTCTTCGAGGCGCGACAGGCCGACGACGCCGTCGCGCCCAAGCTGCCCACGGGCAACGCCAAGGCGGCGCTCGGCGAGATGGTCCGGATCTGGGGCCGCCTCGACGCCCTCGAAGAGGAGTTCAGGATCAACCAGGCGGAGGGCGGCGTCGGCCAGCGCGAGCCGGACCTCGGCTTCGCCTGGGCCGCCTACCAGTGGGCCTCCGAGAAGAGCCTCGACGAGGTGCTCCGCGAGGCGGAGATGCCCGCGGGCGACTTCGTCCGCTGGTGCAAGCAGGTGATCGACGTCCTCGGGCAGATCGCCGCGGCGGCGCCCAAGGAGAACAGCACGGTCGCCAAGAACGCCCGCAAGGCCGTGGACGCGCTGCTGCGCGGCGTCGTCGCCTACAGCTCGGTCGGCTGACGGACCGGTAGTTCGGGAAGGGGCCCGTGGCGGGTGCGCCACGGGCCCTTGGCATGCAGCCGACAGAGGTTGTCCACAGGTGCCCGTCCACAGGGGTGGCGTGTGCGGGGCCGTTCCGCTTGCATGGACTCGCAAGCAGGGAAGGTCAGTTGGGGAGGGGACGTACATGGCCACGCAAGCAGGTCATTCGCATGCCGGGACGCGGGGCGAGGGGCGGTCGACGGGGGAGGAGGCCTCGACGGAAGCTCCGGTTGTCGTCGAGGGGCCGCGGGG
>NZ_MWIG01000371.1:0-14853 GCF_002156145.1 Streptomyces sp. NRRL B-24572
CCGCCCGCCCCTGGCTGGGGCGGGCGGGAAGACTCCGTCGAAGGGGTGCGGGGACGCCGTCGGACGGTGGCCGGTGTGGCCCCGTCCTTCCGGACCGGCCCGCCGGCCGTCAGGCCGACGCCCGGCCGGCGGTCGGAGAGGGCTCGGCGACCTCTCCCGTGCCGGCGTCGGCCGCGGCCTTCGCCGCCGCCGCGCGCTCGTCCGCGGCCGCGCGGATCGCGCGCCACGCGGACTCCGCCGCCTGCTGTTCCGCTTCCTTCTTGCTGCGGCCGGTGCCGGTGCCGTACGAGACACCACCGACGCGGGCGGCAGCGGTGAAGGTCTTCTCGTGGTCCGGGCCCTCTTCGGAGACGAGGTACTCCGGGACGCCAAGGCCCTCGGCCGCGGTGAGCTCCTGGAGGCTGGTCTTCCAGTCCAGGCCGGCACCGAGGTTCGAGGACTTCTCGATCAGCGGGTCGAAGAGCCGGTGCACCAGCTCGGACGCCGCTTCGAGGCCCTGGTCGAGATAGACCGCGCCGATCACCGCTTCGAGGGTGTCGGCGAGGATGGACGCCTTGTCCCGGCCGCCCGTGCCCTCTTCGCCCCGGCCGAGCCGGATGAAGGAGCCGAGTTCGAGGCCGCGACCGACCTCCGCCAGTGCACGCGAGTTGACCACCGCGGCCCGGAGTTTGGCCAGCTGGCCTTCCGGCAGGTCGGGGTGGGTGCGGTACAGCGTGTCCGTGACCACCAGGCCGAGCACGGAATCCCCGAGGAACTCGAGGCGCTCGTTGGTGGGCAGACCGCCGTTCTCGTACGCGTACGAGCGGTGGGTCAGCGCACGCACCAGAAGGGCGGACTCGAGCTGATACCCGAGCCGCCCTTCCAGAAGCGTGTGGGACGAGGCTGCGCTGATGTTCTCAGACATCGTGCCTCTCACCAGCCACTCAGACCGAGAGGACCTGGCGCTTGTTGTAGGTGCCGCAGCTCGGGCACGCGATGTGCTGCAGCTTCGGCTCCTGGCAACGCTCACACGAAACCAGGGTGGGGACCGCAGCCTTCCACTGCGACCGGCGGTGGCGCGTG
Source organism: Streptomyces sp. NRRL B-24572 (assembly GCF_002156145.1). Taxonomy (NCBI): domain Bacteria; kingdom Bacillati; phylum Actinomycetota; class Actinomycetes; order Kitasatosporales; family Streptomycetaceae; genus Streptomyces; species Streptomyces sp. NRRL B-24572. The sequence continues at coordinate 1,063 of NZ_MWIG01000371.1, forward strand.
TTGCTGCGCGACATCTTCCGCTTCGGAACAGCCACGGCTACTTCTCCTGCTTCTCGGCGGCGCTTCGGACGTCCCCGTCAGAGGCTTTGCCGCTCATGTTGTCCTTCTCATCGGTTCCCAGCGAACCGGCGAGTCCCTGCAGTGCCGCCCAACGGATGTCGACGGCGTCATGGTGGTGGTCCGGGTTCTCGTTCAGGTTGGTTCCGCACTCGGAACACAGACCCGCACAGTCCTCCCGGCACACCGGCTGCATCGGCAGTGCGAGCACCACCGCATCACGCAGCAAGGGTTCGAGGTCGAACATGCCGTCCTCGAGGGGGATCATGTCCTCGTCGTCCTCGGCTTCGTCGTCCGCGGCCGCCTTGGAGCGGCCCCGGTCGTCGGAGTCGGGGTACGAGAACATCTCCTGGAAGTCCACGTCGAGATCGAGCTCGACGGGCTCCAGACACCTTACGCACTCCCCCTCGGCCGATGCACGGGCGGTGCCTGTGACAAGCACCCCTTCCATGACCGACTCAAGACGGAGATCGATGTCCACCGGAGAGCCCTCGGGCACTCCGATGACTCCTTCGACGCCGAGCTCCGCGGGGGCCTCGACCGAACGCGAGAGCCGCTGCAGGGCACCAGGACGCCGCCCCAGCTCGTGCGTGTCGAACACGAGGGGGTTGCGGTGGTCGAGGCGCGTGCTCAGGGCTCTTCCTGCTTTCGGATCGTTCTGCGGCGTAGAGGAGGCTGCCAGACGGGGGCAGCAAGGATCGCGGACATAGCGCGACCGAAGAGCCAGGATACTGGACGCTTCGCTCAGGGCCCAATCCGGGCCCCGTGCCCCTTACTGCCCCTGTTCGTACCGGCGCAGCTGCTCCAGGTCGATCATGCTCGTGTCGAAGAAGCTGGTCTCGTCGAGCGCGGCGGCCTGCTGCGGCTGGGCGTGGACCTGGGCCTGGGGGTCGTACTGCTGCTGCTGTTCGTAGCCGTACTGACCCTGGTACGCGTAGGGGTCCTGCTGCTGGTAGCCGTACGCGTCCGTCTGCTGCTGGTACGCGTAGGCCGGGTCCTGCTGGGGCTGCTGCGGGTAGCCGTACGGGTCGGGCTGCTGCGCCGGGACCTGCGGGGCCTGTACGGGTTCGGGGGTGGCCAGTTCCGCGAGCCCGGCCAGGTAGTCCGCGTCGCTGGTGTGCACCGTGCCGCCGAGGCCGTCCTGTGCGGCCATGTGCTCGCCGAGGGCGTCGGTGGCGATCCGGCCGTGCAGCTTCTGCCGGCCCCGGCCGACGGCCTCCAGGGTCTTGCTGAGGACGGCCTCGAAGGCGCCCAGCTTGGCGTCCACGTACTCGTCGGCGCGCTGGATCAGGGTCTGCGGGTCGGCGCTGTACTCGGGGGCGTCCGCGTCGGCGTAGCCGTCCTGGTCGAGGCCCGGACCGCGGCCGAGGAGCTTCTCGCGCCCGCGGTCGACGGAGCCGATGGTCTTGGTGAGGACGACCTCGAAGTTGGCGAGCTTGGAGTCGACGTAGTCGTCGGCCTCGGCCTTGACCTCCTCGGCCTCGCGGCGGGCCTCGGAGAGGATCCGGTCGGCCTCCTCCTGCGACTGGCGGGCGACCTGGGTGTCGGAGACGATCGAGCCGCGCTCGGCGTGGGCGGCCTCGATGATCCGCTCGGCCTCCTGGCGGGCCTGCTCGACCATCTGCTCGCGGCCGCCGATCAGTTCCCGGGCCTGGGCGAGGGAGCCGGGCAGGGCCTCCCGTACCTCTTCGAGGAGGGAGAGCAGCTCGGCGCGGTTGACCACGCAGGATGCCGACATGGGCATGGAGCGGGCGCCCTGCACGGTCGCGACGATCTCGTCGAGCTTCTTCTGCACGTCCACCTGGTGCTCGCCACTCTCTACAGCTGGATGGAGACGGACGGGACGACTGTAAGGGCAGTCGGCGCCCGTCCGACACCAGGTGACGGAGCGTCAGCGGCGGTGGCCGCGTGTCACTTCCGTACGTGCTTCCGTGCCTACTTCCGCGCGAGCCGCTCGGTCAGCCGGGGAAGGACCGTCGGCGGGACCAGGTGCGAGACGTCGCCGCCCCAGGCCGCGACCTCCTTGACCAGCGAGGAGGAGAGGAAGCTGTACGTCGGGTTGGTGGGGACGAACAGGGTCTCCACGCCCGAGAGGCCGATGTTCATCTGGGCCATCTGCAGCTCGTAGTCGAAGTCGCTGACCGCGCGCAGGCCCTTGACGATCGCGGGGATGTCGCGCTGCTTGCAGAAGTCGACGAGCAGTCCGTGGAAGGACTCCACCTCGACGTTGCCGAAGTCGGCGGTGACCTCGCGGATCAGCTCGATCCGCTCGTCCACCGTGAAGAGGCCCTTCTTCGACTGGTTGATCATCACCGCGACGTGTACGACGTCGTACAGCTTGGAGGCGCGGGCGATGATGTCGAGATGTCCGTTGGTGATGGGGTCGAATGACCCCGGACAGACGGCGCGGCGCAACTTGGGTCCCTCGCTCTCCGGTCCGGTCATCGTGCGTCTTCGCACGTAGAGGCGGCGCGACCGTACCAAAACGTTCCCTCGCCGTAGCGACGGGACCGCAGGGGTTCGAAGCCCTCGGGCCAGCCGAATTCCCCGCCTCGGGTGCTGCGCTCCACCGTGACGAGGGCATCCTCGCTCAGCCAGCCCCCCGAGCACAGTGTGAGGAGAATCTCGCGAAGATCGGCGTCCGTGACCGCGTACGGCGGGTCGAGGAAGACGAGGTCGTACGGATCGGCCGGCGCCGGTCCCGTCACGATCTGCTCGGCCTTGCCGGTGCGGAGTTCGGCGCCGGGCAGGCCGATCGAGCGGACGTTGTCCCGGATCGTCTTCGCGGCGCGGGGATCGGCCTCGACGAGGAGGGCGTGGACGGCGCCCCGGGAGAGCGCCTCGAGGCCGACGGCGCCGGAGCCCGCGTACAGGTCGGCGACCCGGGCCCCTTCCAGGCCGTGGAACGACTCCCAGGTGGAGAAGAGGCCTTCCCGTGCCCGGTCGGAGGTGGGGCGGGTGCCGTTGCCGGGGGGCACGGCCAGGCGCCGTCCGCCGGCGGTACCGGCGATCACGCGGGTCATCGGTGTCCTCGTCTTCCATAACCTATTGCGTACGCAATGAACAGCTTATGGCGGCCGTCGGCACCTGGCGTCAGCCCTTCTCCAGGTACTCCTCCCGCTCCTCGCTGAGGAGGGCGTCGAGCGCGATGCGCAGGCCCAGGTGGGCGTCGAGGTCGGGGTCGGCGAGGACGAGGGCGGTGGCCTCCTCGCGGGCGGCGGCGATGACCTCCTCGTCGTCGATGACGGTGAGCACCCGCAGGGAGGAGCGGACGCCGGACTGGGCCTGGCCGAGGACGTCGCCCTCGCGGCGCTGTTCGAGGTCGATGCGGGAGAGCTCGAAGCCGTCGAGGGTGGTGGCGACGGCGTTCAGCCGCTGCCGGGCGGGGCTGGCCTCGGGCATCTCGCTGACGAGGAGGCAGAGGCCGGGGGCGGAGCCGCGGCCGACGCGGCCGCGGAGCTGGTGGAGCTGGGAGACGCCGAAGCGGTCGGCGTCCATGATCACCATGACGGTGGCGTTGGGCACGTTGACGCCGACCTCGATGACGGTGGTGGCGACGAGGACGTCGAGCTCGCCGGCGGCGAAGCGGCGCATGACGTCGTCCTTGTCGTCGGGGTGCATGCGGCCGTGCAGGACGGCGATGCGCAGGCCCGCGAGGGGGCCGGCGCCGAGCTTCTCGGCGACGTCGAGGACGGCGAGCGGCGGGCGCTTCTCGGCCTCGTCCTCCGGGGAGGCCTTGGACTTCTTCTTCTGGTCCTCCTCGTCGCCGATGCGGGGGCAGACGACGTACGCCTGGTGCCCGTTCCCGACCTCCTCGCGGACCCGCTCCCACGCGCGCGCGAGGAAGTGCGGCTTGTCGGCGGCGGGGACGACGTGGCTGGCGATCGGCGAGCGGCCGGCGGGCAGCTGGTCGAGGACGGAGGTCTCCAGGTCGCCGAAGACGGTCATGGCGACCGTGCGCGGGATGGGCGTGGCGGTCATGACGAGGAGGTGCGGAGGCTGCTTGCCCTTGCCGCGCAGGGCGTCGCGCTGCTCGACGCCGAAGCGGTGCTGCTCGTCGACGACGACCAGGCCGAGGTCGTGGAACTGGACCTTGTCCTCGATCAGCGCGTGCGTGCCGATGACGATGCCCGCCTCGCCGGTGACGAGGTCGAGCAGGGCCTGGCGGCGGGCGGCGGCGCCCATGGAGCCGGTGAGCAGGACGACCTTGGTGGCGCGCTCGGCGCCGCCGAGCATCCCTCCCTCGGCGAGCTCGCCCATCATCTCGGTGACGGAGCGGTGGTGCTGCTGGGCGAGGACCTCGGTGGGGGCGAGCATCGCGGCCTGCCCGCCGGAGTCGACGACGGCGAGCATGGCGCGGAGGGCCACCATCGTCTTCCCGCTTCCGACCTCTCCCTGGAGGAGGCGGTGCATGGGGTGTTCGGTGGCGAGGTCGTCGAAGATCTCCTTCGAGACCTTCTGCTGGCCGTCGGTGAGGGTGAAGGGCAGCTTGGCGTCGAAGGCGTCGAGGATGCCGTCGGGGGCCGGTCTCCGGGCGACGGCGGGCAGTTGGGTGTCGGCGTGCCGGCGGCGGGCGAGGGCGACCTGGAGGACGAAGGCCTCGTCCCACTTGAGCCGCTCGCGGGCGTCGGCGATGTCCGCCTTGGTACGGGGGCGGTGGATGCGGTGCAAGGCGTCGGGGAGGTCGATGAGACCGCGGCCCTCGCGCAGGGTCGGCGGCAGCGGGTCGACGGCGTCACCGGCGCCGGCCAGGACGACGCCGACCGCCTTGGCGATCTTCCAGGACTCCAGCTTGGTGGTGGCCGGGTAGATCGGGATGAGGGCGCCCGCCCAGGTGTCGACGGCCTCGTCGCTGTCGCCGCGGAGGAGTTCGTACGAGGGGTGGGCGAGCTGGAGGCGCCGGTTGAAGAGCGAGACCTTGCCGGCGAACATCGCACGGGTGCCCGGCAGCAGGTCGTGGTGCGGCTTGTGCACGCCCTTGCCGAAGAAGACCAGCTGGAGGCGGCCGCTGCCGTCGGTGATGGTCACTTCGAGGCGCTGGCCGCGTCCCTTGGAGCCGTTGAAGGTGAGCACCCGGGCGTCGGCGACCTGGGCCACCACCGTGACGTGCTCGTCGAGCGGCAGGTCGGCGAGGGTGGTCAGCTCCCCGCGCTCGGCGTACCGGCGGGGGTAGTGGTGGAGCAGGTCCCCGACCGTGTGCAGGTCGAGTGCCTCGGCCATGACCTTGGCGGTGGCGGGGCCGAGGGACTTCTTGAGTGGTTCGTCGAGCGCGGGCACGCCTTCCATTGAAGACCACGGGACCGACAGTCGCGCCGAAGGCTGTGGACAACCGCCGGGAACGGCGCCTATTCCACCCCGATGAGCAGCGGCGGGGCCCCCGCGCCCGCGTGGTACGTGGTGGTGTCGACGGCCAGGTAGCCGCGCCGGACGTGGCGTTCGAGATCGGGGGCGAGGTCGGGCGGGGTGTCGTCGGCGACGACGAGGGTGACGAGTTCGCCGCCCGCCGAGAGCATGCGGTCAAGGACGGTGCGGGCGGTCTCGGTCAGGTCCTTGCCGATGACGGCGACGTCGCCCTCGATGAGGCCGAGGACGTCGCCGGCCTGGCAGACGCCGGCCGAGGTGAAGGACTGGCGTTCGGCGACGGCGAGTTCGGCGTAGCGGGTGGCTCCGGCGGCGGCCGTCATGGCGACGACGTCCTCGTCGAAGCGCCGGTCGGGTTCGTGGACGGCGAGGGCGGCGATGCCCTGGACGGCGGCCCGGGTCGGGATGAGGGCGACGCGGATGCCCTCGGTCCTGGCGCGTTCGGCGGCGGCCGCCGCGCTCTGGCGCAGGTCGGTGTCGTTGGGCAGGAGGACGACCTCGCGCGCGTGCGCCCGCCGGATCGCGTCGAGGAGTTCGTCGTCGGCGGGCGGTTCGCCGGGCCTGCTGCGGACGGTGGTCGCGCCGGCCTCGGCGCAGAGTCCGGCGAGGCCCTCGCCGGGGACGACGGCGACGACCGCGCGCTGGGCGCGTTCCCCGCGCGCGGTGGAGGCCGCCGCGTCGGCCGCGAAGTGGGTGATGCGGATGCGGTGGGGGCGGCCGGCCTCGACGCCGGCCTCGATGGCGGCGCCCGCGTCGTCGACGTGGACGTGGACGTTCCACAGCCCGTCGCCGCCGACGACGACGAGGGAGTCGCCGAGGGCGTCGAGCCGGGCCCGCAGCAGGTCCACGGCCACGTCCTCGGCCTCCAGGAGGTAGATCACCTCGTAGGCGGGCCCGGCCTCGCCGTCGCAGGACCCGTCGGAGGGGGCGGGCACGGCCCGGGGGTCTCCGAGGACCCGTACCCCGCCCGGCGAGGTCGCGAAGCGGTCCCCCGCCTCGGCGCCTGTGGTCCCGGCGCGGCCCTGTGCCCCGGCGCCCGCCGTCGGCGCCCGGCCCGTCACCGTCTCCACCAGCGCTCCGAGGACGGTGACCAGGCCGCGTCCGCCGGCGTCCACGACCCCGGCCCGGCCCAGCACGTCCAGTTGGCCGGGGGTCGCCTCCAGGGCGGTCCTGGCCCCGTCGTGGGCCCGTACGGCCACGTCCACGAGGGTGCCGCCGCCCGCGCAGCCGCCCGCGGCGGCGGAGGCCACGGTGAGGACGGTGCCCTCCACGGGGTGGGCGACGGCCTGCCGCGCGGCGGCGGCGGCCTCGGCGAGGGCGCGGGCGAGGTGGTCACCGTCACGTCCTCCGGCGAGGACGGCGGCCATGCCGCGCAGGAGCTGGGCGAGGATGGTGCCGGAGTTGCCCCGGGCGCCGAGCAGGGCGCCGTGGGCCATGGCCCGTACGGTCTCGGCGGTGTCGGGCGCGGAGGCGGCGAAGACGTCTTCGACGGCCTGGTGGGCGGCCTCGACCGTCAGGTACAGGTTGGTGCCGGTGTCCCCGTCCGCGACCGGGTAGACGTTGATCGCGTCGATCTCCTCGCGCTCCCGTCCGAGGGCGTCGAGGGCCCGTGCGCACCAGGTCCGGACCGCTGCGGCGTCGAGCTCGACGAGCTCCTCGTCGGGCTGAAGGGCTCGCGACAACGGGGGGTCCTCCTTCGGCGGTGAGCTCACCGCAGGGTAGACCGGGGGTCGGGCGCCCGTGACCAGGGCCCGGGGCGAGGTCCGCGGAGACCATGGTAGTTTCGTTCCACCGAGACAGGCGTTGTATGCTGCTTCGGTTGCCCGGTTCAAACCGGGCCGTTCCCCGGCAAGCCACTTCAGACTCCTGATTCCGGTGCGCCGGATTTCACCGTAATTCTGAAGTCTTTGGAGTGACCCGTGGCTGCCAACTGCGACGTCTGCGGCAAGGGGCCGGGCTTCGGCAACAACATTTCGCACTCGCACCGCCGTACGTCCCGTCGCTGGAACCCGAACATCCAGCGCGTGCGTGCCGTGGTCGGTCGGACGCCGAAGCGGCTCAACGTCTGCACCTCGTGCATCAAGGCCGGCAAGGTCTCGCGCTAATCGCGACGTTCTGTCGTAGCGCAGCCCCTGCGGTTGCCTTGAAAGGCCGGTTCACCTCGGTGAACCGGCCTTTTGCCATGCCCTGACGCGCTTCAGGCCCGGAAGCGCCAGCCGTGGTCGACCGGGCCGATGCCCGAGCCCAGGGCGAATCCGGCGGCGATGGCCCCCGTCACGTACTCCTTGGCCTGCCGTACGGCCTCCGGCACCTCCAGGCCCTTGGCGAGCCCGGAGGCGATCGCCGAGGCGAGCGTGCAGCCCGTGCCGTGGGTGTGCCGGTTGTCGTGGCGGGGGGCGCGCAGCCAGTGCTCCTCGGTGCCGTCCGTGAGCAGGTCCACGGCCTCCTGACCGCTGGGCAGGTGCCCGCCCTTGATCAGGACCCAGCGCGGCCCGTACGACAGGACCGCCCCGGCGGCCGCCCGCATGTCGCCCTCGTCCCCGACGCGCACGCCGGTCAGCTGCGTCACCTCGTCCAGGTTCGGGGTGGCGACGGTCGCGACCGGCAGCAGCTTCGTCCGTACGGAGTCGAGCGCGGCCTCCGCGAGCAGCGGGTCGCCGTGCTTGGAGACGCCGACCGGGTCGACGACCACCGGGGCCTCCACCGGGGCGAGCAGCTCCGCCACCGTCTCCACGAGCGCGGCGGACGCCAGCATGCCGGTCTTCACGGCCTGGACGCCGATGTCGTCGACGACGGCCCGGTACTGGGCGCGTACGGCCTCCACGGGCAGCTCCCAGACGCCCTGGACGCCCCGCGAGTTCTGGGCGGTGACGGCGGTGAGCACGCTCATGCCGTGGACGCCGAGCGCGAGCATCGTCTTCAGGTCGGCCTGGATGCCGGCGCCGCCGCCGGAGTCGGATCCGGCGACGGTCAGCACGAGAGGCGGATTCACTCCGTCTCTCCGAAGTGGTCCCAGCCGCCCATGCTGTGCCAGGGCGCGCCGTCCACGGTGACCTGCGGCAGCGCCGAGGGGTTGAGGACCTCGCCGATGACCTTCCAGCGGGCGGGGAGCTTCACGTCCGGCGGGAAGGTGGCCACGATGGCGTGGTCCTCTCCCCCGGTGAGCACCCACTGCATGGGGTCGACGCCGACGGCCTGGCCGATGTCGTTCATCTGGGTGGGGATGTCGATGAGGCCGGAGCGCAGGTCGATGCGGACCTTGCTGGCCTCGGCGATGTGTCCGAGGTCGGCGATGAGGCCGTCGCTGACGTCACACATGGCGGTGGCGCCGAGTCCGGCGGCGGCCGGGCCCGCGTGGTACGGCGGCTCGGGCCTGCGGTGGGCCTCGACGAAGGCGCGGGGGGAGCGGAAGCCGCGGGAGAGGACCGCGTATCCGGCGGCGGACCAGCCGAGCCAGCCGGTGTAGGCGACGACGTCGCCGGGCTTGGCGCCGCCCCGGGTGACCGGGTCGTGGTTGCGGAGGTCGCCGAGGGCGGTGATGGAGACCATGATCGTGTCGCCGCGGACGACGTCGCCGCCGACCACCGCGGCGCCCGCGACCTGACATTCATCGCGCAGGCCGTCCATCAATTCCGTGGGCCATGTCACAGGGAGTTCGGCAGGGACGACGAGGCCGAGGAGGAGCGCGGTGGGGACCGCGCCCATGGCGGCGATGTCGGCCAGGTTCTGCGCGGCGGCCTTGCGGCCCACGTCGTACGCCGTCGACCAGTCGCGGCGGAAGTGGCGTCCTTCGAGGAGGATGTCCGTGCTGGCCACCACGCGCCGGTCGGGGGCGGAGACGACCGCGGCGTCGTCGCCGGGCCCGATCCGTACCGCCGGGGTGGAGGTGAGCCGGGACGTGAGCTCTCTGATGAGCCCGAACTCGCCCAGCTCTCCGACTGTGCCCTTCACCGCGTCTCACCTCGTGTCTTCGTGCCGGCGAGCGGGCGGGGGCGCGTCTGGGCGCGCCGCGGGTCGCGGGCCGTCACCGTGCTGGGTACCGTCAAGTAGACCGTCAACTTCTGTCCTGCGTACGCCACACCCCGAGCGCCTCCGGACGCGCGGGTCTCCCCGTGGCCCGCGGCGACGCGGTACCGTGGCGTCCCTTTCTCCCACAAGATCCTCGTGGTCGCCCTGGAGGTTCCGTGGTTCAGGCGTACATCCTCATCCAGACCGAGGTGGGCAAGGCGTCGACCGTCGCCGACACCATCTCCAAGATCCCGGGGGTCATCCAGGCCGAAGACGTGACCGGTCCGTACGACGTGATCGTGCGCGCGCAGGCGGAGACCGTCGACGAGCTGGGCCGCATGGTGGTCGCCAAGGTCCAGCAAGTGGACGGCATCACACGCACCCTCACCTGCCCGGTCGTTCATCTGTAGCCCCCGTCTACGCTTGGCCGGTGACGTCTTCCCACCGGCCCTTCGGCCTGCCCGCCGCCGTCGCGGCCGTCGTCCTGCTGTCGGCCGCCGTCGGCTGCTCCTCGCCGGACGCCACGGCGTCCGTCGTGGTCCCGAGCCCGCCTGCGGAGGAGGCCGCCCTCTGCCAGGCCCTGGCGAAGGAGCTTCCCGACACCGTGGCGGGTCTGGAGCGGAGTGACCCGGAGCCCGGCTCCGAGTTGACCGCCGGGTGGGGTGACGGTGCGATCGTACTGCGCTGCGGGGTCCCCCGGCCCGAAAAGATGAGCGACCCGAAGTCCCAGGGCGTCTCCGCGAACGGCGTGCGCTGGATGCTGGAGCAGCGCGAGGGCGACGGGCCCCGTTTCACCTCGGTCTACCGGAAGACGTACGTCGAGGTGTCCCTGGACGCGCGGTACGCGCACGACGCCGGCCCGCTCACGGATCTCGCGGGCCCCGTGGAGCGGACCGTCCCGTGCGCCCTGGAGCCGGAGTGCGGGTGACCGCACCCCGGCGCCCCCGGCCCCGGTTCGTCTAGCGCAGGCCCGTGGAGCGGGTCAGCGCGGCCTGGATGAGCCGGTCGACGAGCTCGGGGTAGCTCACGCCGCTCTCCTGCCACATGCGCGGGTACATGGAGATGGGCGTGAAGCCCGGCATGGTGTTGATCTCGTTGATGACGAAGTCGCCGTCCTCGGTGAGGAAGAAGTCCGCGCGGACCAGGCCCTCGCAGGACACGGCCTCGTAGGCGGCGACGGCGAGGCGCTGGATCTCGGCGGTGGCCTCGTCCCCGATGGGGGCGGGCACGATCCCGGAGGCCGAGTCGATGTACTTGGCCTCGAAGTCGTAGAAGTCGTGGTTCGTGACCGGCGGGATCTCGGCCGGGACGCTGGCGCGCGGGCCGTCCTCGAACTCCAGGACGCCGCACTCGATCTCGCGGCCGCGCAGCAGCGACTCGACGAGGATCTTGGGGTCGTGGCGGCGGGCCTCCTCGATGGCCTCGTCCAGGCCGGAGAGGTCGTCGACCTTGGTGATGCCCATGGAGGAGCCACCACGGGCCGGCTTCACGAAGAGCGGCCAGCCGTGGTCGGCGGCGAACTCGACGATCTTCTTGCGGGCGGCGGCCGGGTTCTGCTCCCACTCGCGCGGCCGGATGACCTCGTACGGGCCGACCGGCAGGCCGAAGGAGGTGAAGACCCGCTTCATGTACTCCTTGTCCTGGCCGACGGCGGAGGCGAGGACGCCCGCGCCGACGTAGGGGACGCCGGAGAGCTCCAGGAGGCCCTGGAGGGTGCCGTCCTCGCCGTAGGGGCCGTGGAGCATCGGGAAGACCACGTCGACCTCGCCGAGGGCCGTGGGGACCTGCCCCGGCTCGGTGAGGACGACCTCGCGGCTGGACGGGTCGACGGGGAGGACGACGCCGCCCTGCTCGGACTCGGCCAGTTCGGCGACGTTGGGCAGCTTCCGGTCGGTGATGGCCATCCGCTCGGGGGCGTCGGCGGTGAGCGCCCAGCGCCCGTCCGTCGTGATGCCGATGGGCAGCACGTCGTACTTGTCCCGGTCGATGGCGCTCAGGACGGCGCCCGCCGTGACGACGGAGATGGCGTGCTCGGAGCTGCGACCGCCGAAGACGACGGCCACGCGCGGCTTGCGGGGGCTCTGGGTGTTCTCGCTCATATCGCGATGAGCGTACCTTGCGGCGTCCGAACTCCTGAGCGCCCCGCTCGTGCCTGGCGCGTTCGGCTCAGCGGCGCTCGGGCTTGGCCGAGCGCGACATCAGTTCCTTGAGCGCGACGACCGGCGGCTTGCCGTCGTGGACGATCGAGACGACGGTCTCGGTGATGGGCATGTCGACGCCGTGGCGGCGGGCCAGGTCGAGCACGGACTCGCAGGACTTGACGCCCTCCGCGGTCTGCTTGGTGGCCGCGATGGTCTCCTGGAGGGTCATCCCGCGGCCGAGGTTGGTGCCGAAGGTGTTGTTCCGGGAGAGCGGCGAGGAGCAGGTGGCGACCAGGTCGCCGAGGCCCGCGAGGCCGGAGAAGGTGAGCGGGTCGGCGCCCATGGCGAGGCCGAGGCGGGTGGTCTCGGCGAGGCCGCGGGTGATGAGCGTGGCCTTGGAGTTGTCGCCGAGGCCCATGCCGTTGGCGATGCCGACGGCGAGGCCGATGACGTTCTTCACGGCGCCGCCGAGCTCGCAGCCCACCACGTCGGTGTTGGTGTACGGGCGGAAGTACGGGGTCATGCAGGCGGTCTGGAGGCGCTGGGCGACCGTCTCGTCGGAGCAGGCGACGACCGCGGCGGCGGGCTGCCGGGCGGCGATCTCCTTGGCCAGGTTGGGGCCGGTGAGGACGGCCACGCGGTCGGCGGGCACGTCGGCGACCTCGGTGATGACCTCGCTCATCCGCTTGGCGGTGCCGAGTTCGACGCCCTTCATGAGGGAGACGAGCACGGTGTCCGGGGCGAGCACCGGCTTCCAGGCGGCGAGGTTGCCGCGCAGGGTCTGGGAGGGGACGACGAGGACGGTGAAGTCGGCGTCCGCGGCGGCCTCTGCGGGGTCCGCGGTGGCCGTGATGCCCTGCGGGAGTTCGACGCCCGGCAGGTAGTCGGGGTTGGTCCGGGTGGCGTTGATCTCCTTGGCGAGCTCGGCGCGGCGGCCCCAGAGGCTCACCTCGCAGCCCGCGTCGGCGAGCACCATCGCGAAGGCGGTGCCCCAGGATCCGTTGCCGAAGACGGCTGCCCTGGTCACTTGGTGCCCTCCTCGGCGGCCCTGCGCCGCTGCTCCAGGCGGGCCTTGCGGTGGTCGTACGGCTCGGCGGGCGCCTTCTCGCCGCGGACCTCCTCCAGGAGGGCGGTGATGGCGGCCATGATGACCTCGGTGGCCTCGCGGAGCACCTCGGGCGTGGGCTCCAGGCCGTCGAAGCGGGAGAGGTCGACGGGCGGTCCGGCCTGCACGATCAGCGTCTTGCGGGGGAACAGCCGGAGCTTGTTCTCCTTGGCGTACGGCGGCATCGCGAGGTTGGCGCCCCACTGGGCCACCGGGATGACGGGGGCCTTGGTCATCAGGGCGACGCGGGCGGCGCCGGTCTTGCCGGCCATGGGCCACATCTCGGGGTCGCGGGTGAGGGTGCCCTCGGGGTAGAAGGCGACGCACTCGCCGCGCTCGATGGCGTCGACGGCGGCGCGGAAGGCGTCGAGCGCGTTGGTCGTCTCGCGGTAGACGGGGATCTGCCCGGTGTTCTTGAGCATGGTGGCGACGAAGCCGCCCTTGAAGAGGCCGGCCTTGGCGAGGAAGCGCGGGACGCGGCCGGTGTTGTACTGGTAGTGCGCGTAGGACAGCGGGTCCAGGTAGGAGTTGTGGTTGACCGCGGTGATGAAACCGCCGTCGGCCGGAATGTGCTCCATGCCGCGCCAGTCCCGCTTGAACAGAACCACCAGGGGGGGTTTGGCGATGACCGCCGCGAGGCGGTACCAGAAGCCGATTCTGCGGCGGGGCACTCGGACACCTTTCTCCGGGGACTGGCTGGCAGGGGGTCAAGTGTCGCCCCATGCTCCTGGTCTGTCGAGTGACACCGTACGCCCCGGGCCCTCCGGTGGACCGCGTGGGCGGGACAGAATGGCCCCGATGAAGACGCTGCCCCCGATGCGCCCCGGCGCCGACGACGGCTGGTCCCTGGTCGTCCCCCTGAAGCCCCTCGCCCTGGCGAAGAGCAGGCTCGCCGCGGCGACGGGGGCGCGGTTGCGCCCCCGGCTCGCCCTCGCGTTCGCCGAGGACACCGTGGGTGCGGTGCTCGACTGTGCGCGCGTGCGCGATGTGGCGGTCGTCACGGACGATCCCGTGGCCGGCGCGGCGCTCGCGGCCCTGGGTGCGCGGATCGTGCCGGACTCCCCGGCGGCGGGGCTCAACGCGGCGCTCGCGCACGGGGCCCGTGTCGTACGGGCGGGG
>NZ_MWIG01000372.1:0-5701 GCF_002156145.1 Streptomyces sp. NRRL B-24572
CCGGTTCCCGGAGGTGGGGAGACGGGGGCGGGAAAAGTTCCGGCAGGTGTGTGACGCGAGCGGTGGGCCCGCGAGCCTTCCTCCGTGCGAAGGCGATGACGAGAGCGAGCGGCGGCGCGGAGCCCGAGGGCAGCGTCCGGGTGCGCGGAGCCCGAGGGCAGCGTCCGGGTGCGCGGAGCCCGAGGGCAGCGTCCGGGTGCGCGCCGCCCGCGCGCTCGGCGGCCCGGTCGGCACGGGCACCGGCTCGGCCACCGTGGTCCCGGCCACCGTGGTCCCGGTCGCCCGGCTGCGCGACCGGACGCCCTTCCTGCACACCGGCACGGTCGTCGCCGCCCCGCTGATCGGCCTGGTCACCGGGGTGGCCGCCGGGATCCACCCGGCCCGGCGGGCCGCCCGCATCCAGCCGGTGGAGGCCCTGCCCCGCTGACCCGCGGAGCGCACCGGACGTTCCCGGGATTCCCGTCCCCCGTCCCACTTTTCGGGGTCTCGTCTTCGCATTCCGGTCCGTGCGTATGGTGAACCCATGAGCAGCGCAGCTTCCCGTCCCACCGCCGGCCCCTTCGACCGCGGACACACCGACGACCTGATGGCCTTTCTGACGGCCTCCCCCTCGCCGTACCACGCGGTGGCGAGCGCCGCCGAGCGTCTCGAGAAGGTCGGCTTCCGCAGGGTCGAGGAGACCGCCGCCTGGGACGGGACGGCCGGCGGGAAGTACGTGATCCGCGGCGGCGCGATCATCGCCTGGTACGTGCCGGAGGGCGCCGCCGCCCACACCCCGTACCGGATCGTCGGAGCCCACACCGACTCCCCCAACCTGCGCGTGAAGCCGCAGCCCGACATGGGCGCCCAGGGCTGGCGCCAGGTCGCCGTCGAGATCTACGGCGGAACCCTCCTCAACACCTGGCTCGACCGCGACCTCGGCCTCGCCGGCCGCCTCACCCTCCGCGACGGCAGCCACCACCTCGTCAACGTCGACCGGCCGCTGCTGCGCGTCCCGCAGCTCGCCATCCACCTCGACCGCCAGGTCAACGACGGCCTCAAGCTCGACCGCCAGCGCCACATGCAGCCCATCTGGGGCATCGGCCAGGTCCACGAGGGCGACCTGATCGAGTTCGTCGCCGCCGAGGCCGGCGTCGACGCCGAGGACGTCACCGGCTGGGACCTCATGGTCCACGCCGTCGAGGCCCCCGCCTACCTGGGCCGCGACCGCGAACTCCTCGCCGGACCGCGCATGGACAACCTGCTGTCCGTGCACGCCGCCACCGCCGCGCTCGCCTCCCTCGCGGGCCGCGACGACCTCCCGTACATCCCGGTCCTCGCCGCCTTCGACCACGAGGAGAACGGCTCCGAGGCCGACACCGGCGCCCAGGGCCCCCTCCTCGGCAACGTCCTGGAGCGCTCCGTCTACGCCCGCGGCGGCTCCTACGAGGACCGGGCCCGCGCCTTCGCCGGCACCGTCTGCCTCTCCTCCGACACCGGCCACGCCGTCCACCCCAACTACGCGGAGCGCCACGACCCGACGCACCACCCGCGCGTCAACGGCGGCCCGATCCTCAAGGTGAACGTCAACCAGCGGTACGCCACCGACGGCAGCGGCCGCGCGGTCTTCGCCGCCGCCTGCGAGAAGGCGGGGGTGCCCTGGCAGTCCTTCGTCTCCAGCAACGACATGCCCTGCGGCACCACGATCGGCCCCATCACCGCCGCCCGGCACGGCATCTCGACCGTCGACATCGGCGTCGCGATCCTCTCCATGCACAGCGCCCGCGAACTGTGCGGCGCGGACGACCCGTACCTCCTCGCGAACGCGCTGGTGGCGTTCCTGGAGGGCTGAGGCCCCGGGACCGGGCGAAACATCCGCGAAACCCCCGGGCTGCCAGCGCGTCCCCATGCATCGTCATGAGGGCCCGCCCCGGGGCAAGTTCTTCGCCGTCCTCGCCGCCGCCGTGGTGCTCGCCACGGCGGCGGGGGGAGCCGTGATCGCGCGCTGTGACGAACAGCCCCCGTGGGGCACGGACATCGCGTACGAGGGCGGCTACCTCCAGGCCGTACGGATCGCCAAGTGGCGCGCCCTGCGCGCCGGGGAGTGCGCCGACACGGAGCGGCGGGGGAGGGGCGGCGACCGGGCCGTGCACGATCCGGCGGCCTGGGTGGAGGGGCGCCTGGACGGGGCCGCGGGGCGCCCGTCCAGGCACCAGGGGATCGTGCGTCAGGCCTGCTCGTCCATGCCGGCGAGGATCAGCGGAAGACGGGACACGCCCTCTGCCGTGATCCTCACCGGGACGCCCCAGTCCTGCTGGTGGACGTGGCAGGCCGGGTACTCGTTGGCCGGGTCGTCGTCGCAGGACGCGGCCATCGCGGACACGTGCAGCACGCCCTCGGTGACCTCCGGGTTCAGGTCGAGCTCCCGGAAGAGATCGGTCCCGGTCCCCTCGCCGCCGAGCAGCAGCTCGGGCGGCGTCGAGGACACCAGGAGCCGGGTGGAGGGCCCGTACCGCTCGTCCAGCTTCTGCCCGGTCGGCGCCTGGAAGACGACGTCGAGCCGGAGCCGGCCGGGCGCGACCTCGGTGGCCTCGCGCTGCGTCCGGTAGGCGGCGGACTCGACCTGGACGGCCTCCTCCGGCAGCCGCAGCCGGGTCAGCCGGTGCCGGGCGGACTCGACGACGACGATGTCGCCGCCGACGAGCACGGCGTCGCTGGGCTCGCGCAGATCGGTGGCGAGGGTGGTCACCTCGCCCGTCGCCGGATCGAAGCGGCGCAGGGCGTGGTTGTACGTGTCGGAGACGGCGACCGAGCCGTCGGGCAGGGCGGTCACGCCCAGCGGGTGCTGGAGGAGTGCCTGCTCGGCGGCGCCGTCGCGGTGGCCGAAGTCGAAGAGCCCGGTGCCGACGGCGGTGTGCACGACGCCTTCGGTGTCGATGTACCGCACGGCGCTGGTCTCGGAGTCGGCGATCCACAGCCGGTCCTCGGTGGCGGCGAGCCCGGAGGGCTGCGCGAACCAGGCCTCGGCGGCAGGCCCGTCGACGAGCCCCTCGTTGGTCGTCCCGGCGGCGACCTCGACGGTCTTCGTCTCCGGGTCGTACGTCCACAGCTGGTGCACACCGGCCATGGCGATCCACACCTTGCCCTGCCACCAGGCGACGTCCCACGGCGAGGACAGGTCGACGTCGAGGGCGGGCCCGGAGGTCGGGGACCCCTGCCACCACTGCTTCCCGGTGCCGGCGACGAGCTCGATCGCGCCGGTCTCCGGGTCGTACGTGCGCAGGGCGTGGTTCACGGTGTCGGCGACGACGACCTTCCCACCGGGGAGCAGCGCGAGCCCCTGCGGCTCCCGGAAGACCCCCTCGCCGATCCGCCGCACGACGGTCTCGCCGTCCTCGGCGAGCTCGACGAGCTGGTGCCGGGTGGTGTCGGAGACGAGGAAGTTCCCGTTGCCGAGGACGACGGCCTTCCCGGGGAAACGGAGGTCGGTCGCGACCGGCTCGGGCGCCACGTACGGCCCGTCGCCGCGCCGCAGCGTCCCCTTGGCCTCGTGCTCGGCCTCCAGCTCCTCGACGAGCGTCCGGATGGCGTTGGCGTGCCCCTCGCCGGCGTGCTGGGCGACGACGTACCCCTCGGGGTCGATCACGACGAGCGTCGGCCACGCGCGCACGGCGTACTGCTTCCAGGTCGCGAGCTCCGGGTCGTCGAGCACGGGGTGGTGCACCTCGTACCGCTCGACGGCGTCGACGACGGCCTGGTGCTCGGCCTCGTGCACGAACTTCGGCGAGTGCACCCCGACGATCACGAGCGTGTCGCGGTGCTTCTCCTCCAGGTCGCGGAGCTCGTCGAGGACGTGCAGGCAGTTGACACAACAAAATGTCCAAAAATCCAAGATCAATACGCGACCTCGGAAGTCGGCAAGCTTCAGATCCTTCCCACCGGTGTTGATCCAGCCTCCCTTGCCGATCAGCTCAGGAGCACGGACACGGGCGCGGCGGGGCGCGGGTGCGGGGGTGGGCACCGGGGCGGCATCGTTCATGCTTCAAGCTTGCCATCTGCCCATGAACGCCGAACCACGCCCGCTCCGCTGCCTCTCGTAGCCCAGACGATCCGGCAGCGCTCGTCACCGTCGAACCTGGCACCCACCCTCCCTCGCCGTACTTCCACGCGGTCAATGGCAAGACCGAGACGCTCGCGCCTGCTGACCGCTCCGTCGGCTTCCCAGACCTCACGCAGAGGTCCGGTGGCCAGGAGCGGGGAGATGTCCGCGGAAGGATCCGGCATTCGCAGCAGATTCGCGCGCAGCCCCTCGATTCGGCTGCGCAGTCGTCCGGCGAGCCGGTTGTACCGGTCGATGGCGTCCATGCCGTCGAACTCTCCACGGACGTACCGGGCCTCCTCCAGGTCTGCCAAGCGGGCCTCCTCGTCCGCGATCTCCGCTTCGACTGCCTCCCGCTTCGCGAACATCTCCGGGTCCTCTCGCCGCATCCAGCGATCGGCGATCACGGCGAACAGCGGGTCCTGAGGCTCCAAGGATGAAAGGCGCGACAAGAACGCCCGAGTCACGTAGTCGTCGATGCTCTCCACCCGTGCCGAGACGCCGGTGCATCCTCTTCCCATCCGGTGGTTGGAGCACTGGTATGACGTGCCGGCCTTGCTCATCCGGGCCCCACAGAGCCCACAACGCGCCATGCCGGTGAGCAGGGACTTGCCTTGCTCGTGACCGTGCCGCTTCCCCGCCGGCGGGAAGGTGCGCGCTTCGAGCAGGCGAAGGATGCATTCGCGCTCTTCGAGCGTGATGATGCCCTCCCCGACGCTCACGGTTTCGAGCGTCTCCGGGTCCTGGTAAGGAAAGACCCGGTTCCTGTACTTACGCGTCCCGTCCGGCTGGTCCTCGTACTCGGTCTGCGGCATGAGGCCCGCGAAAGCCGGTGAGCGCAGGAGCTGCATCACGCTGGACGAGTTCCACTCGCCTCCTCGGACCGACTCCACCCCGTGCTCGTTGAGCAGTCGGGCGATGTGTACGAGGGCCTTCCCCGACAGCGCCTCATCGGCAATCAAGCGAGCGTAGACACAGGTGGCGGGATCGTGGACGAGCTTCCTCGTCTCTCGGTCCACCAGCAGCCCGTAAGGCGGCTGGCCACCAATCCATTGCCCTCGCCGACGCAGGTACCGCTTCGCGCTGCCGACACGCATCCCGAGATCGCGCGACTCGGTGCGCGCGAGCTCCGCCAGGATCGCAACGACGCCCCGGGCACTGGCGTTGCTCGTGTCGAGGCCATCCATGACGGAGACCAGCCGTCCGCCAGCCCGCTCCATGTCGTCCAATGCCTTGCCGACCTCGCCGATGCCCTTACGAGACAGGCGGTCGAGTTTCCAGACGATCAGGACGCCCACGACACCTGCCGTGACTGCCGTGATCGCAGCGTCGAACCCCTTGCGACTGACGTTCTTGTATCCGGAACGGCCTCGGTCGATGTGTACCTTGCGGACGGTCAGCCCGTTGCGCTCGGCCCAGGCGCGGCAGTCGGCCTCCTGGCGTTCGATCGCGGTCTTGCCGTCCCGGTCGAGGGACACACGGAGGTACAGGTCGCAGATCTTCTCTTGGTACATGCGCCCAGCGTGGTGACGGGATCGACCTTCTGTCGTAGTTCTTCCTGAAACAGGGGACAGAACAAGGTTTCTCCGCGTATAGGGACGGTGCCGTACGGGTGGAAAGTGG
>NZ_MWIG01000373.1:0-6415 GCF_002156145.1 Streptomyces sp. NRRL B-24572
ACCCGGTACAGGTACCTGGCGGCTGCTTGACCGGCTTCGTCGCCGCGATGCCGGCGTTTCGGGGACCTCATGACGTCCGGCTGTGGCCGGGCGTAGGGCACGTTCTCGGCCGGCCTGCAGCACTTCCTCCGTCGTCGAGCGGGTGGCGGAAGGCGGTCCGGCGCGCTTCAGGCCGAGCGTCACCTCCCCAAAAGGAAGACTCTTGACGTGGGCGACGGGATCGCGCAGCACGTCGGCAAGGGCGGAATCCAGTAGCGCCGTGCCGGCCCCCGCGAGGGGGCTGGGAGCAGTGGGCCGCCGCATGACCTACCGCCCGCCTCGGCCGGTCCGTGCCGCGGGTGCGTCCGAAGCGGGCACGGGCGACCTCGGCGCTGATCCCCAACCCCTCGCAGATCTGAGTCGCTGTTGTCGTTCCGATCTCGACGAGCGCCGGTCGAACAGGAGTCTCGATCGGGTGACCGTGGTAGCTGCTGTGCATGAAAGCAGGGCCTCTTGGTAGCTCAGTGGGTGTCTACGCCAACAACGCGACGGGGCCGGAAAGTTGACGGTCCCTGCGGCCGTGGTGAGATTGGTGGGTCAGAATGGGATTGACTGGGCCAGGAGCGGCCCCAATCGAACCCAGGGAGGTCTGGATGAGTGAGCCGAACGGCCCGGGCGAGGGAGCCGAGGAAGTCCCGCAGGTGCAGTTCGAATCCGGTGATGACGGTCAGGAGCAGAGCTCCTTCCAGGGGGACAAGCTGAACCTGGATTGGAAGTTCAACTCCGAGGAGTCCGGCGAGGGCTGACGTCTCGAGCCTGAGTGGTTGCTGTCGTTCCGATCTCAAGGAGTGCCCCCCACGACCGAAAGCGACTCGCGAACTTGCCATCGGAGGATTGCGGCTTCAGGTCTGGGGGCCCTTCCTGATCACCATTGGCGCGTTGCTGGCCGGGATTCCATCGCTGATGACGATCGGTAACTGACCTGGTCATGGCTGGGCCCTGGCTGACCGTCGCCGGCGGCCCGCCAGGGCTGTTGTGGCCGGATCAGGGGAATCCGAGGTCGCGTCGTGGTATCAGAACTTGATGCCGCTGATCATGCTGGTCACGAGGCTCGTAAGTTGGCTGAGGGTAGGCCCGGTGCTCGATGACGCCGAGTAGAACCCGCGGTGGGCTGCGGCGCTGTGGGGGCTGTCTGCCAGCGCTGGAGTCGCGGCGAGTGCCGACGTCGCTGCGGTGGCGACCAACACTGCCGTCACGAATGTCTTCTTCATAACCGATCAACGACATCCGGCTCACTAGGTTGCGTCAGGGGCGTCCGAGGGACCGGTAGGTCCAACCGGCGGCTAGCCAGCGGGCGGCGTCGAGGGTGCCGCGGCCGTCGACGAGGAGTCTCGATCGGGTGACCGTGGTGGCTGCTGTGCATGAAAGCAGGGCCTCTTGGTAGCTCAGTGGGTGTCTACGCCAACAAGCTGTCCAGGAGACCCTGTTGTCGCATGTCTACGGCATCTCGGAGACGGAATCCAATTCGGCCACCCTTGCGTGTGAATGCCTGGCTCACAGGTTCGGGAATGCCGGCGGCCACGGCGTGCGCGAGAACGGCACGAAATGGCGGGCCATCCCGGTCGACTTCCCGCCGTGGGACCGCGTCTACGCGTTCTTCCGACGCTGGCGCGACCACGGCCTTGTTCGGGAGTTCCGCGACCGTCTCCGCCGCCGAGTGCGCGAACAGGCCGGGCGGGATCCGGAGCCGAGCGCGGGCGTGATCCACTCCCAGTCGGTCAAGGCGGACGCCGTCGTTGGATCCGACAGCCGCAGCTTCGACGGCGGCAAGCTGATCAACGGCCGCAAGCGGCACGTCGTGGTCGACACGCTCGGCCTGCTGCTCGCGGTGATGGTCACCGCGGCTGACGCCGGCGATCGCGCCGCGGCCCAGGTCCTGCTCGCCCAGGTCGCCGCCGCGCACCACCTGCTGGCCCTGGTCTGGGCCGCTACACCGGCAGCCTCGTCGAGTGCAACCTCACCGCCCTCGCCGTGGTCCTCGCCATCGTCAAACGCAGCGACGACATGCGCGGCTTCGTCGTGCTGCCGAAGCGGTGGATCGTGGAGCGGTGCTTCGCGCACCTGATGCAAAGGCGCCGCCTCGTGCGCGACTTCGAGCGCTCCACCGGCAGCGCCGAGGCGATGGTCTACTGGTCGATGACGACGCTCATGACCCGCCGCCTGGCCTGGCCACGGTCTTCGCGAGCGTGAACCGGCCCGGTGCCGACTCGACCAGCCAGCCCCGTGCTGTCAGCCGCTTCGCCTTCGACCGCAACGCCTCCACCTTCGCCGGCACCGGGTCCAGGCCGAAGCAGGCGGCCATCTCCTGGCACGTCAGCGGGCCCTGGCCGAGCCGGCTCCGGTCCGCGAGAGCCTGCAGGACGCGCTGGTAGTCCACCGGCAGCGCCGACCAGGCCAGCCCCGCACGCCACATCGGCACCACGGACTTCGGCTTCGCCGCGTTCGCCGTCGCGGGACGAACCGGTTGCCCGCCAGAATGGCGCTGGCCCTCGGACGCGACGGCGGCCTCCGGAGTCAACACCTCGCCCACGCGCGAGCGGGCGATGACCCACTCGTTCCACTCCCGCTCGGCCACCTCCAGCTCGGCGTGGATATGGTCAGCCTCTTCCCGCAGCTCGTCCACACGGCGGCGAGCAGTGAGCTCACGCTGTTCCAGCAACCCCACGACCGACGGCATCCCCGACCTCCACCCGAGCGACGACGCGACACGTCACCACTGCCACGGGGCGCCGACCCTATGCCTGGCCAACAGAAACACCGCCATCAAGACCGGAAAGACAACAACCACTGAGCCCAGCTGGCGCGCCCTGCCGGTCCGCCGAGCACCGCCGCGTGAACCAGCTTCCCGGCCAGGTCTGGGATACAGGCGACCGCCGCGCAGTGCCGCCCCGGGGGCGATCCTGGTGCGGGCAGTGATCCAGGAGGTTCGGCCATCCCCGGTCAGAGCTGGTCGCGAACCGGTCTGACCGGGGACGTAACGGATCAGACGGGTTCGACGCCCGCCGCACGTCCGCGCAGCTCGCGGACCTTGGCGTCGATGCCTCCGGCGACCTCCTGCTGGCGGGTGTCGTCGGAGTGCTGGTAGATCAGCGCGGCCTTCTCCGAGGACTGGCCGGCGCGGACCATCGTGTCCTTGAGGGTGGCGCCGGACTGGGTGGAGAGGGTGTGGCCCGTGTGCCGGAGGTCGTAGAAGCGGAAGTCCTCCGGGAGGCCGACCGCCGCGCGGGCCTTGGCCCACTTCCGGCCGAAGGTGGTACGCCGGAACGGCGCTCCCTTCTCGCCCACGAACAGCAGCCCGTCGGGCTGCTTCTCCGCGAACCAGTCCAGGTGCCGTTTCACCTCGATGGCGAGAAAGGCCGGCAGGTGGATGGTGCGGACACCGGCGGCGGACTTGGTGTCGCCCTCGACGCGGCGACCGGTGTTCAGCTCCGGAGCGGCCTCCGTGACCCGCACGGCGAGCGGGTCGAGGGTGATCGAGCTCCGGCGCAGAGCCGCCAGTTCCTCCGGACGCATCGGTCCGTAGGCGCCGAGGTACACCATCAGCCGCCACCGGATCCCGATGGCCTCGGCGAGCGCGTCGACCTGCTCGACGGTGGCCGTCGTGCGCTCCTTCGCCCGCTCGCTGCCAGCACCCCTGATGCGGCACGGGTTGCGGCGGATCAGCTCGTCGTCTGCTGCTGTCTCCATGATCGCCTTGAGCAGGCGGTAGGACTTGGCGACGGTCGTAGCCCCGGTGGCGGCGAGACGCTCCGCCCGCCAGGTCCGCACCGTCGGCGGAGTGATCTCGTCGAGGTCCACCTCTCCGAAGAAGGGGAGGATGTGCAGCCGCAGCAAGCGGCGGTACAGCTCGTCCGTGGTGGCGGACAGACCGCGCTCCACCACCCACTTCAAGGCATACTCCTCGAAGTTGACCGCGCCGACCTCCGGGTCCACCCAGACGTTGCGCTGGATGTCCGCCTTGGTGAGGGTGAGCCAGTCCTGGGCGTCGGTCTTCGTCTCGAAAGTCTCCGGCGCGGTACGCCGGGAGCCGTCCGGCGCCCAGTAGCGTGCCTGCCAGCGCCCCGAGGGCAGCTGGCGTACGGTGCCGAACTCGCGCCGCCGCTGCGGCTTGCGGCCCGCCATCAGGCCGCCTTGCCAAAGCGGGAGCGCGCGTCGCGAAGCGTGGGGACGGTGCGCTCCTCGACGTACGCGTTCAGCACGCTGTCGGCGATGCGGACGTGCTTGCCGAGCTTCACGTAGCGGATCCGGCGTTCGGCAATGAGCCGGCGGACGAAGCGGACGCCGGTGCCGAGGCGTTCAGCGGCCTCGTCGACCGTGAGCAGGCGGTCGTTGTTGTTCACCTCCTTCGCCGTACGGGACTGGGCGGAGGCATGGGGTATCGCCGTCTGGCGCAAGCAAAGTCCTCTCCTGGCCTCGGCTGATGGGGCGGCAACCCCGGCCGGGCCGATGTCGTTCAGGGATGGGATGGGCGTGTGACTGGCCGGGCCCTGGGATTTGCGGTCCAGGGCGGCCGGAGGAGCGGGCTACGGCTGGGGCGGCAGGCCGAACTCCTCCTGGTTGATCTTCATGGTGCTCTCGGCGATGGCGTTGCTGACCACCGCATTGGCCTCCTCACGGATGTCCGGGTGCTCGTCGAGGTAGGCGATGAGCTCGGCGTTGACCCGGCGGTACGCGTGCTGGGCTCTCTGGGCGGCCGCGTTGGCGGCCACGACGGTGTCGATGAGCTCCATGGCGCGGCCGGCGGCGGCCAGGGCCGGTGGGCCGACGAGGTTGGACAGCGACACTCCGAAGATCTCGGCGAAGCCGATGGCCTCGTCGAGGTTGATGCGGCGCTTGCCGTTCTCGATCCGCCAGACCGCCGACGGGTTCATCTCGTAGCCGGCCTCGTTGAGCCGGTCGGAGAGCGTGGTGGTGCTCCAGCCGCGCTGCTCGCGCTCGGCCTTGATCCGCTTGGCGGCGTTGTCCTCGCCCTTGAGCAGGACGCCCTCGGATGCGTCCTCGCCGTCGTCGTCGGGCATTGACCCCTCCTTCCTCTCGCAGCACGTCCCTGCAATTCGCAGCAGCTTTAACAGTACACCACACTCTGCCGCTTGCATAGCCGCTCTGCGTGTGGCATGGTTGTTGTGCTGGACCGCTGCTGTCCGCAGGAGACCGCCAGCACCTAGCCAGACGTGCAAAAAGCCCCCCAGTGCTTGCGACACCGAGGGGCTCAAAGCGCAAACCTCACGCCGCCCATCCCTGAACGACTGGCTGCATGGCCGGGATTGCCGTCCCGTATGGCCCGCAGATTGAGGAGCTCGATGTCCAGTATGGACGAAGCCACCCCGAACACGCCACCGCTTCCCGTCCAGTGGCCGCCGACCGCCATCCCCGGCCAGCCGACCTCCCCCGCGCCCGCCACAGACCCCGAGGGCGTAGAGGTCCTGAACCTGCTCCGGGACGCCATCCGGCGCTACGTCGTCATGCCGAGCGACGAAGCCCTGACCGCGACCACGCTGTGGGCGGCAGCGACCCACCTTCAGACGGTGTGGCAGCACGCTCCGCGCCTGGCGGTGGTCGGCCCGGCCAAGCGCTGCGGGAAATCGCGACTCCTTGAGGTCCTGATCGAGGCGGTCCATGAGCCGCTGATCACAGTAAACGCCTCCGCCGCCGCGATCTTCCGCTCGATCGGCGCGGGCGACCCGCCCACACTCCTCGTCGACGAGGTCGACACCATCTTCGGCAGCGCGAAGGTCGCGGAGAAGAACGAGGAGATGCGCGGCCTGCTCAACGCCGGCCACCAGCGCAACCGGCCCACCCTGCGCGTCACCGGCCCCAACCACGAGGTGGTCAAGTTCGACACCTTCGCCATGGCCGCCCTCGCCGGAATCGGCGACCTGCCCGACACAATCATGGACCGGTCGGTCGTCATCCGCATGCGCCGCCGAGCCGAGACCGAGAAGGTCAGCTTCTGGCGCTACGGCCGCGACGACCTGGCGGTCCGCGAGCTCCGCACACGGCTGGCGGCCTGGCTGGCCTCCGTGCGCGAGAAGGCCCTCGCCCTGGAGCCGACGATGCCGGTCGAGGACCGCGCCGCCGACACCTGGGCACCACTGATCAGCGTCGCCGACCTCGCTGGCGGACACTGGCCCGTCCTCGCACGCACCGCCTGCACGGCCATGACCGACTACGAGGCCGGGCGCGACGAGGATGGCGGGCTCAAGATCCGCATCCTCGCCGACATCCGCCGCGCCTTCGCCTCCGAAGGCGACCAGCCGGCGATCCGCACCGGCCGCCTCCTGGAGATCCTCAACGCCGACCCCGAGGCGCCCTGGGCCGAGCACAGCCCCCACGGGCTCACCCCGCGCGGCCTGCAGATCCTGCTCCAGGACTACGG
>NZ_MWIG01000374.1:0-10970 GCF_002156145.1 Streptomyces sp. NRRL B-24572
CCCTGGCCGCGCGCCGGCGAACGCGGCCGCCCCGCTCGGGCCCCCTCCCGATGCGGGGCGGCCGCATGCCCCGGCCGTCCCCCCGGCGGGCCGAGCTCCGGCTCGAAACCGAGGGGTGTGGATCCCGATCGGCGGGGCAGGCGGGGGTCGAGCGAGGGACGCGCTCGCGCCGGACGATCCACGGTTCCCCCCTTGCCGTAGGCCGGTGGCACCCGTGAGTGGCCCGCACCCGTGGAAGGTGCGGGCCACTCGCCTGCCGTCCCGAGCCTCGGCCCCGCGCCACTGCCCCCGGCCGTCGCTCCGAGCCCGTGCCGCGGGGTCGCGGTTCCCGGCTCGTCCGAGGGCCGAAGCGGTCTTTCCGCGTCCTCGGGGTTTGACCCCGGGAAGAGCGGTAAGCCGAACTTGTAGGCCTCGGAAGCAGGCTGACGGGCGATCGGCCCGCGGAACCCACCCAGGAGGCGCTCATGTCGAACCCGACCCGAGCCCTCGGCCGCGTGGCGCCGTGCGCCGCGCCGGTGGGACCGACCGTCCCCGCGCCGGCCGTTCCCCTGCCGGGTGCCCCCGTGCACGGCATCTCCGTACGCGGCGTCCCGGTGCGGGGACTCCCCGCGAGGACGGGGCCACGCCCGCGCGCTCCGGAGGCCCCAGTCCCGTCCGAGGACCCCAGTGCCCCGGGCCGGAGCGGGGAGGGCCGTACGTACGCTCCCGCCGCGACCCCCGGCGCACCGCGCCGACGGGACGGACCGGAGGGGCAGGAGGGGCCGGACGGGCGGACCGACGGCCCCGCCACCGGCGACGGTGGCCACGCGCCCCCGCGAACGGCCGGTACGCCGCGGGCCTGACTCCGCACCGTGCCGCGCCGGACGGAAGCCCCCGCACCCGACGGGGGCTTCCGCCGTGAGACGGTGCGGTTCCGTTCCCGCCCCGTGCTGCTGAGGAGGATCCATGGAC
Source organism: Streptomyces sp. NRRL B-24572 (assembly GCF_002156145.1). Lineage (NCBI taxonomy): Bacteria > Bacillati > Actinomycetota > Actinomycetes > Kitasatosporales > Streptomycetaceae > Streptomyces > Streptomyces sp. NRRL B-24572. The sequence continues at coordinate 952 of NZ_MWIG01000374.1, forward strand.
GAACGAGACCGCGGTGCGCTGAAGGACGACCCGAGGGCGCACCGGCACAGCGACAAGGCATCAGAGCCGGGCACCGGCACCGGTGGGCACGACGGACGCGGGGAGACGGAGGAGGAGCGCGCGGACCGGCGCTGGCAGGAGCTCCTCCAGGAGATCCGGGTGGCACAGACCGGCGTCCAGATCCTCCTCGGATTCCTCCTCACCGTGGTGTTCACCCCCCTCTTCCACGACCTGGAGCAGACCGACAAGACGATCTACCTGGTCACGACCGTCCTCGGATCGCTGGCGACGGGCGCGCTGATCGGCCCCGTCTCCTTCCACCGGCTCGTGTCGGGGCGGCGGGTCAAGCCCCAGGCCGTCGTCTGGGCCTCCCGGCTCACCTTCACCGGCCTCCTGCTGCTGCTCGCGACGCTGATGTCCGCCCTGTTCCTCATCCTGCGCGTGGCGACGCACGACCCGTACGTGCCCTGGCTGGTCTCCGGCGTCCTCGCCTGGTACCTGATCTGCTGGTTCGCCCTGCCCCTGTGGGTCCGCGTCCGTTACGCCGACCGCAGCTGACCGGGACGGGGGAGGGGGCGGTCCGCCGATCGGCGGACCGCCCCCTCCCCCGCGAGGACAAGCCCCCGCGAATCCGGCGCTTCACCGCTCAGCGCGCACCGGAGGGCAGGTTCTCCTTGATCTTGGCGATGGCGAAGCCCCACCCCTGCGACACCGTCGGCTTGCCCGGGACGGCCACCTCCGTCGGGTTGGTCAGCACGTCGAGGAGGACCGGGCCGGGCAGGGCGAGCGCCTTGCGCACGGCCTCGTCCAGTTCGCCCGGCGCGGTGACGCGGATGCCGGTCAGGCCGAGCGCCTCGGCCACCGCGGCGAAGTCGGGGTTGTCCAGCACCGTCCCGAACTCGGGAAGCCCCGCCTGCTCCTGCTCCAGCTTGACCATGCCGAGGCGGCGGTTGTCGAAGACGACGAGCTTCACCGGCAGCCGTTCGGAGCGGATCGTCATCAGGTCGCCGAGGAGCATGCCGAGGCCGCCGTCGCCGCAGAAGGCCACGACCTGCCGGTCCGGGGCCCACAGCTGCGCCCCGATGGCCTGGGGCATGGCGTTGGCCATGGAGCCGAGGTTGTAGGAGCCGATCAGCCGGCGGGTGCCGCGCATGCGCACGAGCCGCGAGAGCCACACGGTGGCCATGCCGGTGTCCGAGGTGAAGATCGCGTCGTCGGCGGCGTGGCGGTCGACGGCCGCCGCGAGGGCCTCGGGACGGATGTCCGCCTCCCGGTTGTCGAACATGGCCCGTACGCGTCCCAGCAGCCGCCTGTCGTGGGCGGGGTCGGCGAGGCCGTCCTGCCCCTCCTGCCAGTCCTCGTACCGTTCGCGGGCCCCGTCGAGGTGGGAACGCGACGTGACGGGCGCCAGCAGCGGCAGCAGGGCCCGCAGCGTCGCGCCCACGTCCCCGGCGAGCCCGACGTCCACCGGGACGCGGCGTCCGAGGTGCTCCTCGCGGGTGTCGATCTGCACGACCCGGCAGTCCTCCGGGTACCAGTCCCGGTAGGGGAAGTCCGTCCCGAGCATGATCAGGGTGTCGCAGGAGTCCATGGCGTGGGCCGCGGCCGGATTGCCGATGAGGCCGGTCTGGCCGACCTCGTACGGGTTGTCGTCCTCGAAGCCCTCCTTGCCCTTCAGGGTCAGCACCATGGGCGCCGAGAGCAGTTCGGCGGCGCGCAGCACCTCCTCGCGGGCCTCCCGGGCGCCGCGGCCGACCAGGAGGGTGACCCGCGAGCCCCGGCCGATCGTCTCGGCCGCCTCGGCGAGCGCCGGGTCGTCGGGGCGCGTGACGGCCGGGCGCGGCAGCGCGAACCGCGTCGGCCGGTCCTCCTCGACCTCCTGGTCACCGAGGTCGCCGGGGACGGTCAGCACCGCCACGCCCCGCCCGGTCACGGCCGCCCGGACCGCGGACTCCAGCAGCCGGGGCATCTGGGAGGGGGAGGTCACGGTGGCCCGGTACACGGCCACGTCCCGGAAGAGGAGGTCGTTGTCGACCTCCTGGAAGTAGTCCCCGCCCATCTCCGACAGCGGCACCTGGCCGCAGATCGCCAGGACAGGCGCCCCGCTCTTGGCCGCGTCGTACAGTCCGTTGAGCAGGTGCACCGAGCCCGGCCCCACCGTGCCCATGCAGACGGCCGGCTCTCCGGAGAGCTGGGCGCGCGCTCCGGCGGCGAAGGCCGCCGCCTCCTCGTGGCGGAAGCCGGTCCAGTCGATGCCCTCGGTGGTCCGGATGGCGTCGGTGATCGGGTTGAGCGCGTCGCCGACCACGCCGAAGACGCGGTCGACACCGAGGTCTGCGAGCCCGTCGACGATCACCTGTGCGACGGTACGGGACATGGGGTCTCCTTCCTCTGGGGCTGTCGGCCGGTTCACCGGAGGGTGAACCGGTCCGGATGGGCCGCCTTCCAGTCGCCTGCCCAGGTGTCCGGAACCGATGCGGGCGACAGGAGCAGACCGGGTTCGAGCGGCTCGTACAGCTCGGCGTGGGAGCGCACGGCGTCGGGTCCGACGCGGCGCAGCAGCATGCCGGGCTCCAGGTCCCCGGGGCTGTCGGCGCCCATGGCGGCCATGAGCGCGAGGGCGCTGCGGACGGTCGCCTCCTGGAAGCGCCGGACCCGCTCCGCCTTGTCCTGGACGTCGAGGGCGCGGGCACGCCTGCGGTCCTGGGTGGCGACTCCGACGGGGCAGGTGTTGGTGTGGCAGCGCTGGGCCTGTACGCATCCGAGGGCGAACATCATGGCCCGGGCGGAGTTGGTGTAGTCGGCACCCTGGATCAGCCGCTTGACGATGTCGCTCCCGGTGGCGACCTTGCCGGAGGCGCCGATCCTGATCCGGTCGCGCAGCCCCGTGCCGACGAGGGCCCGGTGCACCGTGGTCAGGCCCTCGGTGAGGGGCAGGCCGACGGTGTCCGCGAACTCCAGCGGGGCGGCGCCCGTACCGCCCTCCGCCCCGTCGACGACGATGAAGTCGGGCGTGAGGTCCTCCTCCAGCATCGCCTTGCAGACGGCGAGGAAGTCGCGGCGGGCGCCCACGCACAGCTTGAAGCCGACCGGCTTGCCGCCGGAGAGCTCCCGCATCCGGCCGAGGAAGCGCACCAGCTCCCGGGGGGTCCGGTAGACGCGGTGGTACGGCGGGGAGATCACCGTACGGCCCTCGGGGACGCCGCGGACGGCGGCGATCTCCCGGCCGACCTTGGAGCCGGGCAGCACTCCCCCGATGCCGGGCTTCGCGCCCTGGCTGATCTTCAGCAGGACGCAGGCGACCTGGTCGAGCGCGGCCTTCTCGGCGAACAGCCGCGGGTCGAAACCGCCGTCCTCGGCACGGCAGCCGAAGTACCCGGTCCCGATTTCCCAGACGAGGTCGCCGCCGGGGGCGAGGTGGTGCTCCGACACCCCGCCCTCGCCGGTGTCGTGGGCGAAGCCGCCGCGCCGGGCGCCCTCGTTCAGGGCGCGGACGGCCGGGGCCGACAGGGAGCCGAAGCTCATCGCCGACACGTTGAGCAGGGCCATGTCGTAGGGCCGCGCGCAGTCGGGGCCGCCGATCCGGACCCGGGGCGCCTCGTCCGGCACCGGGCGCGGCGCCATGGAGGGGACCAGGTACTCGGTGCCGGTCCGGTCCAGCTCCAGCTCGGTGCCGAAGGGGTCCTCGGCGTCCGTCCCCTTCGCCCGCTCGTACACGATGGACCGGGTGTCCCGGTCGAAGGGCACGCCGTCGACGTTCCTCTCGACGAAGTACTGCTGCACCTCGGGGCGGATCGCCTCCATCGCGAACCGCAGGTGCCCGAGGAGCGGATAGTTGCGCAGGATCGAGTGGCGCCGCTGGACGACGTCGTACGTCGCGACCGCGGCGAGCAGCAGGGCGGGTCCGGCCGCGCACCACCACCACGGGGACACCAGGACGGCCGCGAGACCGGTGGCGAGCGCGGCGAGGACGGAACAGACCACGAGCAGTGACGTCACCATGGACGGTCGTCTGTCCCGGACGGGCGCGGTCAAGCGCGCGGTCGAGCACGCGGGGAAAAAGGGGCGGGGCCGGGGCCGTGATCCGCCAGGTTTAGCGTGCGGGACTCCGGCGAGACGGTGCCCATGAGTGCTTCGGAGAACAGCCGACGGAACCCCCTCACCTGGACCGGCCCCTACGCCGTCCCGGACCACCCCGGCCTGACGCGGGTGGATGACCCCGACGTGGACGAGGCGTACGAGCCGGCCGTTCTCGCGGGCCTGCACCCCCTTCCCGCGCCGTCCGCGGAGACGTCCCGCAGGACCGGGGGCGGCCTGCGGGACGCCGCGCGCGCCCACCGGACCGTGACGGCCGGTGCCGCGGCCTGCACGGCGGTCGCGCTCGCCCTCGCGTACGGGTGGGGGCGCCGGACCGGGCGCCTGGTCGCACGACGCGACCTGGGCCCGGTGGCCCTGTTCTTCGAACGCCGCAGCTGAGCGGGCGGCGCTTCCGCCCCCGCGAGAGGCCGGCGCGCGTGTCCGCCGTCCGCCGCCTTTCACCTTTCCGTCAGTCACCGTCTTCACGGAGGTCGACCCACATGGTCCCCCTGCTTCTCGTCCTGCTCCTCGCCCTGCTGCTCTTCGGCGCCGGCTTCGCCGTCAAGGCGCTCTGGTGGATCGCCGTCATCGTGCTCGTCCTGTGGCTGCTGGGCTTCGTGGCCCGGCCGAGGGGCGGTACGAGCCGCTGGTACCGCTGGTAGGCGGTCCCCGGGCGGGCGCTCTCCCGCCCGCGGCGCGGCCGAGCCCGGCACCTCCGTCAGGAGGGTGCCGGGCTCGGCCGCGTGCTCAGGCGCTCAGCACCGAGTCGTCCTCGGGGCGCGCGCCCGGCAGACGGTGGCGGGCCGCGATCAGCGCCGCGTCCACGTCCCGCGTGCCGGTGGACACGCACAGCGTGTAGGCGAGGTCGTCCATGCGCCGCCGTACTTCTTCGCCGCCGTTCTCGGCCTTGAGCATCTTGAGCGTCTCGTACTGCTCGATGAGCTCGCGCAGGACCGCGGGGTGGGCCATCAGCACGTACTGCTCCCCTCGTCGTCGGGGCGGGGGACCGCCCGGTTCGGGCCGCGTGTACCCCGGTAGCGGCGTCGCACACCCCCGTCCCGGGGCCGGGGAGGGCGGGTTTCGGCCGGATGACCGGCACCGCCCTCCTGTTGTCGATCACGGAGGGGTAATGTCGTCATGATTGCCGTACGGCAACGATCGCGGCAGCCGGAGCCGACCCGGGGGAACGGTCGGCCGGCCGCGCGGCGTGGGCCGGACGGTCCGTGTGCGCACATGGTGGGGAACGAGGATGGGGCATGTCTGAGACGACGACCAGGGGTTCCTCCGGACGGGAGCGGTCCGGGTCGGCCGCGGTGGTCGAGCCTGAACTCCGCCAGCTGCTGGCCGGGCTCACGGCGGTGCGGGACGGCGACTTCGGCACCCGTCTGCCGGACGAGGCCGACGGGCTGATGGGCGAGATCTCCCGGGTGTTCAACGGGATGGTCGACCAGCTCTCCCTGTTCACCTCCGAGGTGACGCGGGTGGCGCGGGAGGTCGGCACGGAGGGGACGCTCGGCGGGCAGGCCGCCGTGCCCGGCGTCTCCGGCACCTGGGCCGATCTGACGGACTCGGTCAACGCGATGGCCGGCAACCTCACCACCCAGGTCCGCGACATCGCCCACGTGGCGACGGCCGTCGCCAAGGGAGACCTCTCCCAGAAGATCGACGTGGACGCGCGCGGCGAGATCCTGGAGCTGAAGAACACCATCAACACGATGGTGGACCAGCTCTCGGCCTTCGCCGACGAGGTCACGCGCATGGCCCGGGACGTGGGCACCGAGGGCATCCTCGGAGGACAGGCCGACGTGAAGGGCGTCTCCGGCACCTGGCGCGATCTGACCGACTCCGTCAACTCGATGGCGGGGAACCTCACCGCCCAGGTCCGGGCGATCGCCCACGTCGCCACCGCCGTCGCGGGCGGCGACCTGTCGAAGAAGGTCGACGTGGACGCCCGGGGCGAGATCCTGGAGCTGAAGACGACCATCAACACGATGGTGGACCAGCTCTCGGCCTTCGCCGACGAGGTGACCCGGGTCGCCCGCGAGGTCGGCACCGAGGGCAACCTCGGCGGCCAGGCCACCGTCCGGGGCGCCTCGGGCACCTGGAAGGACCTCACCGACAACGTCAACGTGATGGCCTCCAACCTCACCGGGCAGGTGCGTTCGATCGCCCAGGTCGCCACCGCCGTGGCCCGCGGCGACCTCTCCCGCCGGATCACCGTGGAGGCCAAGGGCGAGGTCGCCGCCCTCGCCGACACCATCAACACCATGGTGGACACCCTTTCCGCCTTCGCCGACGAGGTGACCCGGGTCGCCCGCGAGGTCGGCACCGAGGGCCGGCTCGGCGGCCAGGCCAGGGTGCCGAACGTGGCCGGGACCTGGAAGGACCTCACCGACAACGTCAACTCCATGGCGAACAACCTGACCGGACAGGTCCGGAACATCGCCCAGGTCACGACCGCCGTCGCCAACGGCGACCTGTCGAAGAAGATCGACGTGGACGCCCGGGGCGAGATCCTGGAGCTGAAGACGACCATCAACACGATGGTCGACCAGCTGTCCTCGTTCGCGGCCGAGGTCACCCGCGTGGCCCGTGAGGTCGGCAGCGAGGGCAGGCTCGGCGGCCAGGCCGAGGTCGAGGGGGTCTCCGGCACCTGGAAGCGGCTGACCGAGAACGTCAACGAGCTGGCGGGCAACCTCACCCGCCAGGTTCGCGCCATCGCCGAGGTCGCGAGCGCCGTCGCCGAGGGCGACCTCACCCGCTCGATCACCGTCGAGGCGTCGGGCGAGGTGGCCGAGCTCAAGGACAACATCAACGCCATGGTGGGCTCGCTGCGCGAGACGACGCGGGCCAACCAGGAGCAGGACTGGCTCAAGTCCAGTCTGGCCCGGATGTCCGCGCTGATGCAGGGCCACCGCGACCTGGCCGTCGTCGCCGAACTCGTCATGGACGAGCTGACCCCGCTCGTGGGCGCCCAGTACGGCGCGTTCTACCTCGCCGAGGAGGGTGCCGGCGGCGTCGAGCTGGGCCTCGTCGGCTCCTACGGACGCCCCGCGGGCGACCCGGACCGGGTGCGCTTCCGGCTGGGCGAGTCGCTCGTCGGGCAGGCCGCCCGCAGCCGCCGCACCGTCACCGCCGAGAACGTCCCCGAGGACTACGTCACGATCTCCTCGGGTCTCGGCAGCACGTCCCGGGGCAGCCTCGTGGTGCTGCCGGTCGTCGTCGAGGAGCAGGTGCTCGGCGTCATCGAGCTGATGTCCTTCAGCCCCTTCACCTCCGTGCACCGGGACTTCCTGGAACAGCTCATGGAGACCGTCGGCGTCAACCTGAGCACCATCGTCGCCAACGTCCGCACCGACGAACTCCTGGACGAGTCCCAGCGGCTGGCCGGCGAACTCCGCTCGCGCACCGAGGAACTCCAGGTGCGGCAGGAGGAGCTCCAGCGCTCCAACGCCGAGCTGGAGGAGAAGGCGGCTCTGCTCGCCACGCAGAACCGCGACATCGAGGCCAAGAACCTCCAGATCGAGCAGGCCCGGCAGGAGCTGGAGGACCGCGCCCAGCAGCTCGACCTGGCCTCCACGTACAAGTCGGAGTTCCTGGCCAACATGAGCCACGAACTGCGCACCCCGCTCAACAGCCTGCTGATCCTGGCCCAGTTGCTGGCCCAGAACCCGACCCGCAACCTCACGGCCAAGCAGGTCGAGTACGCCGGCATCATCCACTCGGCCGGATCCGACCTGCTCCAGCTGATCAACGACATCCTCGACCTCTCCAAGGTGGAGGCCGGGAAGATGGACCTCAACCCGGAGCGCGTGCCGCTGCGCAGGCTCCTCGACTACGTCGAGGCCACGTTCCGCCCCCTCACCTCGCAGAAGAGCCTCGCCTTCACGGTCTCCACGGCCGCCGGCGTCCCCGTCGACCTCGTCACCGATGACACGCGGCTCCGACAGGTACTGCGCAACCTGCTGTCGAACGCGGTCAAGTTCACCGAGCACGGCAGCGTCGAGCTGCGCATCGAACCGGCGTCGGACGACGAGCTGCCCGGGTCCGTGCACCGTGGCGGCCCCGTCGTCGCCTTCCGCGTCGCCGACACCGGCATCGGCATCGCCCCCGAGAACCTGGAGGCCATCTTCGGCGCCTTCCAGCAGGCCGACGGGACGACCAACCGCAAGTACGGCGGCACCGGCCTGGGCCTCTCCATCAGCCGCGAGATCGCCCATCTCCTGGGCGGCGCCCTCACCGTCACCAGCGTGCCGGGCGAGGGCAGCACCTTCACCCTCTACCTCCCCGTCGCCCGCACCGACTTCACCGAGCAGCCCGCCCCCGCCGCCTTGCCGGCGGACTCCCCGGCAGGGCTCGCCGTACCCCCCGCCCGGGACGGCGCGCTCGCGCTGCCCGGCGGCGCGGCCGCCCGGCCGCCCCGGCGCCTCCTCGTGATCGAGGAGCGCCCGCGCGGGCTCCTCGCCGTCGTCGCCGAGAACGCGGTCGGCCAGCTCTCGGCCGACGGCGGGCAGACGGGACGGTCGGACATCGAACTGGTCGCGGTCGTCGGCCCCCAGGAGGCCGCCGCCGCGCTCGCCGCCCAGCCGTTCCACTGCGTCGTGCTCGACGTCGACATGGCGGACGGCGACGCCCTGCGCTTCCTGGACGCCGTGGACGGGGACGAGGCGCTGCGCACCGTCCCCGTCCTCGCCCACAACAACCGCCGACTCCCCGCCGACGAGGAGGGCGCCCTCCAGGACCTCGCCCGCCGCCGACCGCTGGAACTCCTCTCCAGCCTCGACGAGCTGCGCGAGCGGATCGCCCTGCACCTGTCCGCGGAGCAGCCCGGCGACGTCGTGCCCCTGGTGCGCGGCGACCACTGGGCGCCCGCGCCCCGGGCCGTCGACAGCACCCTGAGCGGCAGGACCGTGCTCGCCGTCGACGACGACGCCCGCAACCTGTACGCCCTCAGCGGCATCCTGGAGCTGCACGGCATCACGGTGCTGCACGCCGAGAACGGGCGGAAGGGCATCGAGACGCTGCTGGCGAACCCGGCCGTCTCCCTCGTCCTGATGGACGTGATGATGCCGGAGATGGACGGCTACACCGCGACCGCGCGGATCAGGGAGCTGCCCCAGTACGCGGACCTGCCCGTGATCGCCGTCACCGCGAAGGCCATGCCGGGCGACCGGGAGAAGAGCCTCGCGTCGGGGGCCAGCGACTACGTCACCAAGCCCGTCGACGCCGACGAACTCATCGCCTGCGTCAGCCGCTGGCTCGACGGAGGGACGGCATCGTGACCACTCCCCCGCCCTCCGACAGCGGCGTCCCGCACCCCGGCGACGACGTCCCGGCCGTCTCGGACACCGCGGCCGTCGACGGCCGGCTGGCCGCCACGGTGGAACGGCTGCGCGGCGAGGTGCGCGCCGCGCACGCGGCGGCCGAGGGCCGCGCCCTGATCGAACTCGCCAAGGGGGTCATCGTCGAGCGCCTGGGCTGCGGCCCGGCCCAGGCGGCCCGCCAGCTCGCGGAGCTCGCCGACCGGGCCGGACTGTCCCGGCTGGAGCTGGCCGCGGACATCATCAACCAGGCGGCCCGTGACCGGATGGCCGAGGCGACGGAGGAGTTCGTGAGAACGGCCGTCGGCGAGCCCCCGGCCACCGCCGCCGCCTCGGTCGCCGTGCGGCTGCGTACGGCGGAGAGCGCGGCGCTCAGCGCCGGCGACACCCAGGCCGTCGCCGAGTCCCTGCTCCGGCACGCCCTCGAACCGCTGGGCGCCGTCGCCGTCGCGATCTGGACCACCGGTCCGGACACCTCGCTGAGCCTGCGCGGGCACGCCGGCTTCGGCCTCGACGAGGCGGCCCGCTGGCACTACGTGCCGCCGGGCGTGACCACCGCGGCCCGCCAGGCGCTCATCGGACGCCGAACCGTCCGCCACGCCTCCCTGGCGGCCTCGGGCA
>NZ_MWIG01000375.1:0-7983 GCF_002156145.1 Streptomyces sp. NRRL B-24572
GCCCGGGGGAGGCGCCGGCCTCGGTCAGACGAGCTGGATGGTCAGGGAGCCGGCGATCAGCAGGGCGAGGCCCAGGGCGCGCGGCTTGGTCAGGGAGCGCTGCGGGAGCTTGAACAGGCCCTTGTGGTCGATCAGCGCCGAGGTCAGCTGCTGCCCGGTCACGGTCAGGGCGATGGTCACGGCCGCGCCGATGGTGGGGATGAGCAGGAAGGTGCCGGTGACGTACGCGGCGGCGCAGGCGCCACCGAGCCAGCCCCACCAGGGCATCTTCTTCAGCGGGGCGATCTTGGGCTTCGGGGTCTTCCGGGTCGCGTAGAGCACGAGCAGGACGACGGCGATGGTGAAGGTCGCCACGGCGAAGCTGATCACGGCGACGGTGATGGGCTCCTTGAGCTGGGCGCGCAGCTGGGCGTTGACCGCGCCCTGCACCGGCAGCACGCCGCCGGCGACGATGCCGAGGACGAGCCAGCCGACGCGGCCGGCGGCGGACATCTTCGGGGCGCCGGGAGGGGCCGCGGCCTTCATGCCCCGGATGATCACGACGATGCCCGCGAGGACGGCGAGGGCGCCGAGGACGATGCCGACGCTCAGGTCCTTCTGCTTCAGGCCGAGGAGGCCGAAGAGGTCGAGGGCGAGCGAGGAGAACATCTGGCCGGTGACGAAGAGTCCGACGGCGGCGAGGGCGCCGAGCCGTGGGAACAGCAGGATGCCGCTGGTGATGTAGAGCGGGCTGGCGAGTCCGCCGAGCAGCTGCCACCACTCCACGTCGGGCAGCTTGCCGAGCGCGCCGAGCGCGCCGGCGGCCACCGCGAGCACGACGAGCAGCGTGGTGGCCACGCCGAGCTGGATGGTCGAAGCGCCGTACGGGGTGCCGACGGCCGAGTTGAGCTGGAGGTTCACCGAGGCCTGGACGGCCAGGAGGCAGCCGACCAGCAGGGCCGCGGCGAGAAGCGCGGTGTGCATCTGGATCTCCCTGGGGCGGGATGGCGAGCGGATAAGTGGACGCTGAGTCCGTTTAGCATGCCATGCAACATGGCAAACGGACAAGGTGTCCACTTAGCCCCGAGGGAAGTAAGGTCTGGTCCATGAGCGAGGAAGAGCAGCGAGGTCGTGGAGCCGCCTCCGTGCACCGGGTCGGCGGACTCCTCGGGGATCTGCAGGCCGCGGACGAACAGCCGGTCGCCCCGCGCAGACGCGCGGACGCGGAGCGCAACCGTGCCCAGATCCTGGCCGCGGCCGAGCGGCTCTTCGCCGAGCAGGACCCGCGGTCGGTCACCATGGGTGAGATCGCCAAGGCCGCGGGTGTGGGCCGCGCCACGCTCTACCGGAGCTTCCCCGATCCGTCCTCGGTCGCCGTGGCGCTGCTCGACGAGCACGAGCGCCGGTTGCAGGGGCAGCTCATCTACGGGCCGCCGCCGCTCGGACCCGGCGCACCCGCCGGGGAGCGGCTCGCGGCGTTCTACCTGGCGATGCTCGATCTGCTCGAACGGCATCTGCCGCTGGCCCTGGGGGCGGAGACGGGCCCCGCGCGCTTCCGGACGGGTGCGTACGGATTCTGGCGCGTCCACGTCCGGACCCTGCTGGTCGACCACGGGATCGAGGACCCGGACCCGCTGATCGACATCGCGCTCAGTCCGCTGTCGCCCGAGCTCTTCCAGTTCCAGCGGCACGAACTCGGCCTGTCGACCGAGCGCATCGGACGTTCACTGGCGGCCTTCGCGCGCCAGCTGCTGCAGTCAGGAGGCGGTCGCTGACCTGCCCTTCGGCGGGGCCGGCACCGGCCGGGCGGGCGCCGGGTGGACGAGCGCCGGCAGGATCAACTCCCAGATCCGGCGCAGCCGTTCCTCGGCCGGATCGTGCAGGGCGCCGCTCTCGGCGGGCCAGGGGGCGTCGGCCGACGCGCTCGGGCGCCGCATCTCCAGTTCCACCCCGGTGATCACATAGCCGATCAGCGCCGCGACCGCCGTCGCCTCCACGCCCGGCCGCAGGGCCTTCTCCGCCACCGCGTACCGCGCGAGCCGGCACACCTCGCGCCGCCAGGGGCACTCCTGCCCCGGCCCCGGCTCCGTCGACTGCAGTTCGCGGGTGAGGCGTTCACCGGCCCGCGCCACGTGGTCGGTCTCGAAGAGCCGGATCAGCGCGTGGGTCGTGATGACCAGCTTGTCGATCGCGGTGCCGCCCACGCCCTCCGTGGACAGGCAGGCCGACTCGACCGTGATCCGGGTGACCGCGCGGGCCCGCCCGCGCACCGCGGTCGCCAGCTCCGACTTGGTCGCGAAGTGGAAGACGAGGGCGCCGGTGGTCACCCGGGCCTCGCCGGCGATCCGGGCCAGGGAGGCCCGCTCGTACCCCATCGAGTCGAACACCCGAGCGGCCGACGACAGGATCTGCTGTCTCGTGCGCTCCGCCCGCTGCTGAATCGCCATAGCTCCCCCTGGGCTTGCGAGAAGGGGCCGGAGCGGTCTGTTCCGGCCCGCGCCTGTGACCGACTCGAAACTATCCGGCCGGAGAGCGGCGAAACGCGGCTTCTGCGCCGCCCGGCCGGAACTGGGGCTTGACGCGCTTCTTCGTCCCAGGTCGCGGGCGCCCCGACCGCACGGGCCGCCCGCGAACTGACCGGAACCAGGGGTATGGCCTGTCAGGTGGATTCAGCCGTTCCGGCGGCCACGGAAGCCCGCGCCCGGGAGCGGGATACGGCCACACCCGCGAGGCACAGCGCACCCCCGGCGAGCGTGAGAGGGCCCGGCAGTTCACCGAGCAGCACCCACGCGAGGGCCACGACGAGGGCGGGCACGGCGTACGTCGTCGCGCCCATCCGTCCGGCGGTCGTACGGGCCAGGGCGTAGGCCCAGGTCGTGAACGCGAGCGCGGTCGGGAACACCCCCAGGTAGACCATGTTCAGGGTCGCCGACAGCGGGGCCCGGCCCGCCTCCTCGACGAGCTGTCCCGCGAACGGCAGACAGGCCGCCGCGCCCACCAGGCACCCGAAGGTCGTCACCTGGAGCGCGCTGCCGTGCGCGAGCGCCGGCTTCTGCGCCACGACCCCGCCCGCGTACGCCATCGCCGCGAGCAGGCAGAGGACCACCCCGAGCGCGGAGGCGTGCCCGCCGGAGCCGCCGCCGGACATCGACAGGCCGACGGTCACCGCGCCCGCGAAGGAGACCGCCATGCCGGCGAGCAGCCGCGGCGGCAGCGACTCCTTGAGGAACCGCGCGCCGAGCAGGGCGATGAGTATCGGTCCGATGTTCACGACCATCGCCGCCGTGCCCGCGTCGACCTCCTGCTCGCCCCAGTTCAGGACCACCATGTACACCCCGAACCAGAGCAGCCCCGAGACCAGGATCCCCGGCCAGGCGGCCCGCGGCGGCAGCCCCTCCCGCCGCATCAGCAGCACGACCCCGAGGACCAGCGACCCGGCGAGCAGCCGGCCGAGTGCGAGCGCACCGGGGGAGTAGGCCGCCCCGGCACTGCGGATGGAGACGAAGGCGGAGGCCCAGAGGACGACGGTGACACCGGCGGCGACGAGCGCGAGCCGGGAGGATTGCTTCTGCATGCCCCGAAGGTAGGCCGCGAACCGTTCGGCGCTCACCGCAATATCGGGCGGGGCCGTACGGACCCGGACTCGGGTGCCGGTGCGGTTCCGGGGCGGCCCGCTCAGTGCAGTGCCGCCGCCGGGATGCCGAGGCCCGTCCGCAGGGCCGTCTCGCCCTCCGTCGTCACCTTCACCGCCCGCTCCGACCCGATCCGTACGCACCACCCGGCGCCGAGCGCGTGCCGGCACAGCGCGGCGCCCGCGAGGCCCGCGAGGTGCGGGCGGCGTTCGGTCCAGTCGAGGCAGCCGCGCGCGACGGGCCGCCGCCCCTTCCGTACGAGCGCGATGCCCTGCTCGTCGAACCAGGCCAGGCCCCGGTCCGTGAGCGCGAACCCGGTGTCCTGGCGCAGCAGCCCCCGCTCGGTCATCGCGTCGGCGATCGCGATGCCGAGCCGTCCCGCGAGGTGGTCGTAGCAGGTCCTGCCGCGTGCCATCGCCGCCCCGGCGCTTGCGGCCCGCAGCGAGCGCGGCGGCGCGGGCACCTCGGGCTCGGACCGGGCGGCCAGGTCCTCGACGAGGTGCGCGATCCCGGGGTCGGCGAGGCGTACGTACCGGTGTCTGCCCTGCCGTTCCTCGGCGAGCACCCCGCCCGCGACCAGCTTCCCGAGGTGCTCGCTGGCGGTGGACGGCGCCACCCCGGCGTGTCGGGCGAGCTCTCCGGCGGTCCAGGCCCGCCCGTCGAGCAGGGCGAGCAGGAACGCGGCGCGGCTCTCGTCCGCGAAGAGCGCCGCGAGCGCGGCGAGATCACTGGCTGCCATGGGGCAAGCCTGCCGCACGCACGCTTCGGCATCGGCCGAAGTGTCGTACGCGGGTACGTCGGCGGCGTCCGGGGGCGTGCCGCCCGGGGGCGCGGCGGCCTCATGCGGGCGCGGCGGGCCTCATGAGGGCGAAGGGATGGCCTCGTGAGGGGACGGAGCGGCCTCGTGCGGGCCTGTGGCCGCCTCGTGCGGGGCTCAGGTCCGCCGGGCGGCGGCCGGCATCGCCTCGTACTGGAGTCGCAGACCGTCGAGCAGCGCCCGCAGGCCCGTCTCGAAGGCGCCCTCGTCGACCTTCTGGCGGTGCTCCGCGAGGAGGTGGGCCTGGCCCAGGTGGGGGTAGTCGGCCGGGTCGTACGCCGTCTCGTCGTCGACGAAGCCGCGCGCGAAGGAGCCGAGCGCGGAGCCGGTGATGAAGTACCGCATCAGCGCGCCGATGGAGGTGGCCTGCGCCGGGGGCCAGCCGGCCCGGACCATCGCGCCGAAGACGGCGTCGGCGACCTTCAGGCCCGCCGGGCGGCGGCCGGGCCCCTGGGCGAGGACGGGGACGATGTGCGGGTGGTCGGCGAGGGCGGCGCGGTAGGAGACCGCCCAGTCGTGCAGCGCCGTCCGCCAGTCCCGGCCGTCGCCCTCCGCGAACATCGACAGGTCGATCTTCGCGCTCACCGCGTCCGCGACCGCGTCGAGGATCTCGTCCTTCGTGCGGAAGTGGTTGTAGAGCGAGGGCCCGCTCACCCCGAGTTCGGCGGCGAGCCGCCGGGTGGAGAGCGCGGCGAGGCCCTCCGCGTCCACGAGCGCGCCCGCCGTCTCGACGATGCGGTCTCGGCTCAGCAGGGGCTTGCGCGGTCGGGCCATGGCGCACATAGTAGGCCCGCACAAGAAAAACTAGCAGTGGTAATTAATGGCCGAGTGGGGTGGCACCGCATGAATCTGGAACTGAGCGAGGAGCAGGAGGCCGTACGGCGGCTCGCCGAGGACTTCGTCGCGCGCGAGGTCACCCCGCACGCCGCCGCGTGGGACCGCGCCGAGGAGGTGGACCGGGGCATCGTGAAGAAGCTCGGCGCCGTCGGCTTCCTCGGGCTCACGATCCCGGAGGAGTACGGCGGCTCGGGCGGCGACCACCTCGCGTACTGCCTCGTCACCGAGGAGCTGGGGCGCGGCGACTCCTCCGTGCGCGGCATCGTCTCCGTCTCCCTCGGCCTGGTCGCCAAGACCATCGCCTCCTGGGGCACCGAGGAGCAGAAGCGGGAGTGGCTGCCCCGGCTCGCCTCCGGCGAGGCGCTCGGCTGCTTCGGCCTCACCGAGCCCGGCACCGGCTCCGACGCCGGGAACCTCGCCACCCGCGCCGTGCGGGACGGCGACGCGTACGTCGTCAACGGCAGCAAGATGTTCATCACCAACGGCACCTGGGCCGACGTCGTGCTCCTCTTCGCCCGCACGAACGACACCCCCGGCCACAAGGGCGTCTCCGCCTTCCTCGTCCCCACCGACACCCCCGGCCTCACCCGCCGCCCCGTCCACGGCAAGCTCGGCCTGCGCGGCCAGGCCACCGCCGAACTGGTCCTGGAGGACGTCCGCGTCCCGGCGGACGCGATGCTCGGCCCCGAGGGCAAGGGCTTCGCCGTCGCCATGTCCGCCCTCGCCAAGGGCCGCATGTCGGTCGCCGCCGGCTGTGTCGGCATCGCCCAGGCCGCCCTCGACGCCGCCGTGCGGTACGCGGGGGAGCGCGAGCAGTTCGGAAAGCCCATCGCCTCGTACCAGCTGGTCCAGGAGCTGCTCAGCGACATCGCCGTCGACGTGGACGCCGCCCGGCTGCTCACCTGGCGGGTGGCCGACCTCGTCGACCGGGGCCAGGACTTCGCCACCGCCGCCTCCAAGGCCAAGCTGTACGCCTCCGAGGCCGCCGTCCGCGCGGCGAACAACGCCCTCCAGGTCTTCGGCGGCTACGGCTACATCGACGAGTACCCGGTCGGGAAGCTGGTGCGCGACGCCCGCGTCATGACCCTGTACGAGGGCACCAGCCAGATCCAGAAGCTCATCATCGGCCGGGCGCTGACGGGGGTCTCGGCCTTCTGAGTACCTCGCTGAGTACGCGGACGGATGTGGCGCCCGCCACATCCGTCCGATCCTTGGCCCCATGAGCGACACACCGGTCAAGCAGCAGAACACCGCCGCCTACTACATGCAGGCCGTCATCTCCTTCGGGATCGCGATCGCGGCCGTGGGCATCGGCATCTTCCAGCTCGACGCCAGCGCCTGGGTGCGGGCCTTCCTCGCCATCTCGGTCCTCTACCTCACGACCTCGGCCTTCACCCTCGCCAAGGTCGTCCGCGACCGCCAGGAGGCCGGCCAGATCGTCAGCCGGGTCGACCAGGCCCGTCTGGAGAAGCTCCTCGCCGAGCACGACCCCTTCCAGAAGCTCTAAGCGCTTGCTCACCCTCGTTGTATGGTGTTCGTCCTGACGGGGACCGAGAAGGAGTGTGGGATGAGCGCGGCGGAGGAGACGCCCGGGGTCGAGGACGTGGCCTGGGGCGAGGTCACGCCCGAGGCGGCCCGGCGGCTGCTCGTGGCCGCCGTCGAGGCGTTCGCCGAGCGCGGCTACCACGCCACCACCACCCGGGACATCGCGGGCCGCGCCGGGATGAGTCCCGCCGCGCTCTACATCCACTACAAGACCAAGGAAGAGCTGCTCCACCGGATCAGCCGCATCGGCCACGACAAGGCCCTGGAGATCCTCCGGGCCGCGGCCGACGGCGAGGGCACCGCCGCCGAGCGCCTCGCCGACGCCGTACGCTCCTTCGTCCGCTGGCACGCCGAGCGCCACACGACCGCGCGCGTCGTCCAGTACGAGCTGGACGCCCTCGGTCCCGAGCACCGCGCCGAGATCATCGAGCTGCGCCGCGAGTCCGACGCGACCGTGCGCCGGATGCTCGAAGAGGGCGCGGCCGCCGGCGAGTTCGACGTGCTCGACGTGTCCGGCACCGCGGTCGCCGTGCTCTCCCTCTGCATCGACGTCTCGCGCTGGTTCAACACCCAGGGCCGCCGGACGGCCGACGAGATCGGCGTGCTCTACGCCGACCTCGTCCTCCGGATGGTCGGCGCTCAGAAGTAGTAGCGGGATACCGACTCGGCGACGCAGACCGGCTTCTCGGAGCCCTCGCGCTCCACGGTCACCGCCGCCGTCACCTGCACGCCGCCGCCCGCCTCCTCGACCTTCGTCAGGACGGCGGTGGCGCGCAGCCGTGAGCCCACCGGGACCGGGGCGGGGAAACGCACCTTCTCCGTCCCGTAGTTGAGGCCCATCTTCATGCCCTCGACCAGCAGCACCTGCGGGACGAACAGCGGCAGCAGCGACAGCGTCAGATAGCCGTGCGCGATCGTCGTGCCGAACGGGCCGGCGGCGGCGCGCTCCGGGTCCACGTGGATCCACTGGTGGTCCCCGGTCGCCTCCGCGAAGAGGTCGATCCGCTTCTGGTCGATCTCCAGCCAGTCACTGTGCCCCAACTGCTCGCCGACCCCCGCGCCCCACATGCTGAGCAAGCGCTTAGACAGCCGTACGAGAAGGGACCAGCAAACATGGCCGAGCCGAGGATCTTCACCTCCGCCGAGGAGCTGCGCGCGGGGGTCGGCGAGCAG
>NZ_MWIG01000376.1:0-3822 GCF_002156145.1 Streptomyces sp. NRRL B-24572
GACGGCTGACGGGGGGCCGGTGTCGTCAGACCGCCGGCCCCGGCTCGGCCCCGGGTGCACCCTCGTGGCGGCGGGCCAGCGCGCTGAGTCCGGCGGCGAGCAGCGCGCACAGGGCGCCGGCGAGCCAGACGGCGCGGTAGCCGTTCTCGCCGGGCTGTCCGGTCGCCGGGGAGGTGAACGCGCCCAGGAGCGAGGCGAAGACGCCGCCGGCGACCGCGCCGCCGAGGGTCTTGACGTTGTTGTAGAGGGCGGCGGCGATGCCGGTGCGGGACGGGTCCGAGGCCTCGACGATCACGGTGGGCATGGCGCCGAGCGCCAGGCCGGTGCCGAGGCCGAGGAAGAAGGAGCCCGCCGTCATGTGCCACACCTCGTCGTGGAGGACGGCGTACTGGAGGAACGCCGCCGCCACCAGGGCGAAGGCCGCGACCAGGGTGGGGCGGTAGCCGATGCGCCGCGCGACGGCCGCGGTGGCGAAGGAGCCGAGGACGGCGGCGACGTAACCGGGCAGCGAGACGAGCGAGATCGCGAGGGCGGACATGGCGAATCCGTAGCCGGCGGTCGCCGGATCGGCGGCGAAGAAGGTGGCGTTGGGTGCCTGGCTGCCGAAGTAGAAGATGCCGAAGAGGAACGCCCCCAGATAGAAGGGGGCCGCCTCGCGGCCGGCGAGGGCCCGGATGTCCACCAGCGGCTCCGCGGCCCGCAGCTCCACCAGGACCCACGCGGTCAGCAGGGCGGCACCGAGAAGGAGCGGGCCGAGGACCGCGGGGCTGCTCCAGGCTCCGTTCTTCGCGGCGCCGACGCCGCCCAGCAGGGCGAGTACGGACGTGCTGAGCAGTGTCACTCCGGGCCAGTCGACCCGGCCGCTCGCCCGGCGGGTGGACTCGGGTACGGCGACGAAGGAGACGGGTACGCAGATCAGGGCGAGCGCCGCCGGTACGAGAAGGACCGGGCGCAGGTCGCCCACGGCGGAGTGGAGCAGGCCCATCGCCACTCCGCCCACGAGGGAGCCGAGGGCGAGCGACCCGACGAGGAGGGCGATGGCCCTGCGCGCTCCGGCCACGGGAAGCCGATCCCGTACGAGGGCGATCTCCAGGGGCAGCAGCGCGGCGAGCGGCCCTTGGAGCAGCCTCCCGGCGAGCGCCAGCGGGTAGGTGTCCGCGAGCGCCACGATCAGGGTGCCCGCCGCGGTGAGGGCGAGGGCGATCCGGAGCATGCGCCGGTGGCCGTGGAGATCGCCGAGGCGTCCGAACAGCGGCACGCACACGGCGGCCGCGAGGAGCTGGACGGAGACGATCCAGTTGGTGTCGGCGGCGTCGATGCCCAGGTGCACGGCGAGGGCGGGCAGGAGCGGGGCGATGCCGGTCTGGACGACGCCGCTGGTGACCTCGAAGAAGACGAGCAGGCCGACGACGGCGGTGACGGTGGGCGCCGGCCGCTCGGTGACCGGCCCTCTCGGGCTGGTGGTACGGGTCATGGTCACTCCTGCGACGCGAGGTCGGTGGTCGTGAGGGCCAGTCGCCGGAGGGCGAGGCCCGCGAGGAGGGCGGCGGCGTGGGGCAGCGCGCCGTCGTCGTAGACGGCCTGCGGCGAGTGGTTCATCGGCGCGGTCGCGGGGTCGGTGCCCGCCGGACAGGCACCCAGTCCGAGGAAGGCCCCGGGCACCTCGCGCAGGACGAAGGAGAAGTCCTCGGAGCCGGCCAGTGGCGTGGGTGCGGGGAAGACCCGGTCCTCGCCGAGGACGTCCCGGGCGGCGTCGAGGGCGAACGCGGCCTCGCGGTCGTGGTTGACGGTCGGCGGGTACTGGTGGACGTAGTCGATGTCCGCGCTGACGCCGTGGGCGGCGGCGATGCCGTGCACGGTCCGTTCGAACGCCGCGCGGACGGCGGCGCGCGAGGCGTCGGAGAAGGTGCGGACGGTGGCGGAGAAGCGGCCCGTCTCCGGGATGACGTTGGCCGCGGTGCCGGCCTCCAGGCGGCCGACCGTGACGACGGCCGGGTCGAAGATGTCGATCTCGCGCGTGACCAGGGTCTGGAGGGCGGTGACCATCGTGCACAGCGCGGGCACCGGGTCGACGGCGGCGTGCGGGGAGGAGCCGTGGCCGCCCTCGCCGCGCACGGTGACGTGCACGGCGTCGGAGGCGGCGAGCATGGGGCCCGGCCGGGTGGCGGCGAAGCCGGTCGGGGCGCCCCGGGAGACGACGTGCAGCGCGTACGCGGCGACGACCCGCTCTCCGGCGGCGTCGAGCACCCCCTCGTCGATCATGATCTTCGCTCCGCCCTGGCCCTCCTCTCCCGGCTGGAACATGAGGACGACATCGCCGGCGAGCTCCTCGCGGCGGGCCGCGAGGAGGTGCGCGGCTCCGACGAGCCCGGCGGTGTGCAGGTCGTGCCCGCAGGCGTGCATCCGGCCGTCGAGGACGGAGGCGTACGGGACGCCGGTGTCCTCCTGGACGGGGAGGGCGTCCATGTCGCCCCTCAGCAGGACCGCGGGCCCGGGCCGGCCGCCGCGCAGGACGGCCGTCACCGAACTGAGGGCCCGGCCCCGGGTGATCTCCAGGCCGAGCCCGTCGAGGGCGGCGATCACTTTCGACTGGGTGAGGGGGAGGTCGAGGCCCAACTCCGGTTCCCGGTGCAGGGAGTGGCGCAGGGCGGTCAGGACGGGGGCCAGGGCGTGTGCGTCGTGCAGCAGATCCATGGGAGGTATCGTGGCCATCCGTACCAACGACAGAGATCATCTGCAGGGAACCACCGCACATGAGCATTCCGCTGCTGGAATCAGCCACCGCGTCCGGCGTTCTCGACGAGCTCGACCACCTGCTGATCACCGCGCTGCAGACCTCGCCGAGGGCCCGGTGGGAGCGGATCGGCGCGGCCGTCGGCGTGGACGCCTCGACGGTGGCGCGCCGCTGGAAGCGGTTGACCGAGGCCGGTCACGCCTGGATGAGCTGTCACCCGGCCGGCATCGGCCCCACTCCGCCGACCGTCGCCGTCATCGAGGTCGACTGCGTCTCCGGAAACCTGCACGAGGTGGCCGCCGCCATCGTCGACGACCCGCACCTGATCACCATCGACCACGTCACCGGCTCCCGGGACCTGGTCCTCACGGCGGCGTTCCCCGATCAGGCGGCGCTCGCCCGCTATGTGGGCCTGCGCCTGGAGGCCCTTCCCGGGGTGGCCGCGACGCGGTCGCAGATCGCGTCCACCGTGCACGCCGTCGGCAGCCGCTGGCGCCTCGACCGGCTCGCCCCGGGAAGCAGGGAGAACCTGTCGCAGGACCCGTCCGGCGGCGGCACCGGCATCGGCCGGGGCCTGTCCTCCGCCGACGACCTCGACCACCGACTGCTCGACCTGCTCGCGCAGGACTGCCGGCAGTCGGTCGCCGCCCTCGCCCAGAGCAGCGGGGCGAGCGCGAGTACCGTGCGGCGGCGGCTCGACCGCTTCCACCGCGCGGACGCCCTCGTCTACCGTTGCGAGGTGGCCCGGTACCTCTCCGGCTGGCCGGTCGCGGTGACCTTCTGGGGCGTCGCGCCGCCCGACGCGACGGCCCGGATCACCTCGCAGCTCATCACCCAGCGCGAGACGCGCCTCTGCGCCTCCCTCTCCGGTCCGCACAACCTCCTGCTGACCGTCTGGCTGCGCTCCGTGGAGGACATGCCCTCCTTCGAGACCCGGCTGTACGCCCGCTTCCCCGAACTCACCATCGCCGACCGGGCCGTGACGCTCTGGCCCCTCAAGCTGGCCGGCCAGATCCTCGATCCGCGGGGCCGCCGCATCCGGGGCGTGCCCGTGGCCTTCTGGCACGACCCGGATGCGGCGGCCCCGC
>NZ_MWIG01000377.1:0-2950 GCF_002156145.1 Streptomyces sp. NRRL B-24572
GCCGGCGCGGCGGGCCTCCTCGGCGGTCCAGGGCACGGGGCCGTCGAGCGCGTAGTCGATCTTGAAGGCGCTGGCGCCGTACTTGTAGTGGTCGTAGTGCCCGCCGAAGCCGGCGATCCGGGCGAGGGCGGTGGGCGAGGTGTCGAAGACGTAGGCGCGGGCCGGCGGCAGGTCGTCGAGCCGCTTGACCTCGAAGTCGGTGTGGACCGCGCCGCCGAGATCCTTGAGGTAGGCGGCGAGGGCGTCGGAGATGGACTGGGAGCCGCCCCGGGGCAGCGGCCAGCCGCCCGCGTGCGCGGCGAGCGCGAAGACCAGGCCGACGGCGCCGGTGGCGAAGCCGCCGAGGGGGGCCATGACATGGGCGACGAGCCCGGCGAGGAGCGCGGGGGCCTTCTCGTCCCGGAACCTTCGCATCAGCCAGGTGGACGGCGGGAGTCCGGCGAGGCCGAAGCGGGCGAGGGTGACGGGGTCGCGGGGCAGCGCGGTGAGCGGCAGCTGCATGAAGTCGCTCGCGAGCGTGTCCCACTTGCCGAGGAAGGGGGCGACGAGCCTGCGGTACGTCCCGGCGTCGCGCGGGCCGAAGGAGGCGGCGGTCTCGGCGACGGAACGGGCGAGGACGGCGGCGGTGCCGTCGTCCCAGGGGTGGGCCATGGGCAGTTCGGGGTGGAGCCACTCCAGGCCGTACCGGTCGAGCGGCATCGTCTTGAAGACGGGCGAGCCGGCGCCGAGCGGATGCACGGCCGAACAGGGGTCGTGACGGAAGCCGGGGAGGGTGAGCTCCTCGGTCCTGGCACCGCCGCCGACGGTGGACTTGGCCTCGAAGACGGCCACGGAGAGGCCGCGCCGGGCCAGTTCGACGGCGGCCGTCAGCCCGTTGGGCCCCGCCCCCACGACGACGGCATCGAGCATCGACGTCTCGTTCGTCACCTTCGGACTCCTTCGTCAGCCGATGGCCAAGGCTCCCAGGATAGGCGGGGGGCGAACCCCTCCTCACGCGCCCCCGAGGAGCCTCCGGATCCGCTCGGCGGTGGCCGAGTCCCGGGCGGTCGTGAACGGCAGCGCGTTGCCCCCGGCGATACGGAACGGCTCCCCCGCGATCGTCGTGGTCGCGCCGCCCGCCTCGGCGACCAGGAGGAGTCCGGCGGCGTGGTCCCACGCGTACTCCCAGCTGAAGGCGGTGCCGGCGAGCGCCCCGCGCGCCACCGCGAGGTACTCGAGCCCGGCCGAGCCGCAGGGGCGGGGCCGTACCCCCTCGGCATTCAGGCCGAGCAGGGCCCGCTTCTGGTCCGGGGTGGTGTAGTCGGGGTGCGAGGTGGCGACCTCAAGGACCTCGCCGGGCGCCGGCGAACCGGACCGTATCGCCTGGCCGTTGAGCGTGGCGCCGCGCCCGCGCACGGCGACGGCGAACTCCTCCAGGGCGGGCGCGAAGGTCCAGGAGGCGAGGATCTCGCCGCGGTGGGCGAGGGCGACGAGGGTGCAGAAGCCGGGGTCGCCGTGGACGAACTGGCGGGTGCCGTCGACGGGGTCGACGATCCAGACGGGGGCGTCGCCGCGCAGCGCCTCGTACACCGCGGGGTCGGCGTGGACGGCCTCCTCGCCGACGACCACGGAGCCGGGCAGCAGGGCGGTGAGGGACTCGGTGAGGTGCGCCTCGGCGGCCCGGTCGGCGACGGTGACCAGGTCGTGCGGCCCGTTCTTCTCGACGATGTCGTCGGCGGCGAGCTGCCGGAAACGCGGCATGACCTCGGCGGCGGCCGCCTTGCGGACCGCCTCCTCGACCTCGGTCGTACGGCCGCCGAGGACCTGCTCAAGGAAGTCTTCGATCATGCCTCCAGCTAAGCACGGGCCGCTGACGACCGGAACGCCGCACTCGTCACCCGCCGTTTCCCCGGGGAGTACCCTTTGGCCGGGTTCACCCCTTACACACAGGGAGGCTTCCGTGCACGGCGCGTACCACGGCGAGTACAAGGTCCCCGGCGGAAAGCTGGTGGTCGTCGACCTCGACACCGAGGACGGGGTCCTGCGGAACGTCCGGGTCGCGGGCGACTTCTTCCTCGAACCGGACGAGGCGATCCTCGCGATCGACGGGGCCCTCGAAGGCGCCCCCGTCGACACGGACGCCCCGGGGCTCGCGGCGCGGATCGACGCGGCGCTCCCGCCGGGCACGCAGATGTTCGGCCTGACCACGGAGGGCGTCGGGATCGCGGTCCGCCGCGCCCTCGCCCACGCCACGGACTGGACCGACTACGACTGGCAGCTGATCCACGAGCCGCCGCAGTCCCCCGCGCTGCACATGGCGCTCGACGAGGTCCTGACGGCCGAGGTCGCGGCCGGCCGCCGCCCGCCGACCCTGCGGGTCTGGGAGTGGGGCGCCCCGGCCGTGGTGATCGGCAGCTTCCAGTCCCTGCGCAACGAGGTCGACCCGGAGGCGGCCGAGCGGCACGGCATCCAGGTGGTGCGCCGGATCAGCGGCGGCGGGGCGATGTTCATCGAGCCGGGCAACACGATCACGTACTCGCTCTCCGTCCCCGACGCCCTCGTGCAGGGCCTGTCCTTCACCGACAGCTACGCCTACCTCGACGACTGGGTCCTCGGCGCGCTCGGCGACATGGGCATCCGGGCCTGGTACCAGCCGCTCAACGACATCGCGACGGACGCCGGCAAGATCGCGGGCGCGGCGCAGAAGCGGCTCGTGGGCGGCGGGGGCGCGGTCCTGCACCACGTGACGATGGCGTACGACATCGACGCCGACAAGATGACCGAGGTGCTGCGGATCGGCCGGGAGAAGCTCTCCGACAAGGGCACGAAGAGCGCGAAGAAGCGCGTGGACCCGCTGCGCCGCCAGACGGGCCTCCCGCGCGAGACGGTGATCGCCCGGATGATCGCCTCCTTCCGCAACCGCTACGGGCTCACGGAGGGCGGCCTGACGGAGGACGAACTGACCCGTGCG
>NZ_MWIG01000378.1:0-7350 GCF_002156145.1 Streptomyces sp. NRRL B-24572
GTACGTCTGGGTCCGCGCCGATCGCCGCCGGGACGGCGCGGACCCAGACGTACACGGTGTGCGTGGACTCCTGGCGGGTGCCGATCGGCATGCGGGTCGACACCCGCGAGGTCACCGCGACATGGCGCTGACCAGCACCTTCGCGAACTCGGCCGGGTGCTCCACGCAGCCCACGTGTCCGCCGGGGAACTCGACGGTCTCCGCCCCGGTCAGCTCCGCGATCCGCCGGGACGGCCCGACGAGCGCCTCCTGACCCGCCGACTCCCGCCCGATGCCGAGCGTCAGCTTCCCGGCGGCGGCGCGCAGGCCGTCCACATCCGGGACGGAGGAGGAGAAGGGGCACAGGACGTGCTCCAGGAACACCGGCATGTTGGCGGCCATGCGGGAGGCCATCGGCCGGATGGAGGCGGGCAGTTCGCCGTGCTGCCGCTCCGGTTTCCGACCGTCCGGCGTCTCGGAGAACCGGGCCATCGCGGGCCCCAGCCCCTGCGTGCGGTGCAGCTCGCGCACCTCGGCGAAGTGGTCGCGGTACGGGGCGGGGTCGGCGAGCAGCTCCACCAGCGGCGGCTCGTGGGCGACGAGCCGGCGCACCCGGTCCGGGTGGGCGGCGAGCAGGGCGAGGGCGACGATGGCGCCGGAGCTGCTGCCGAAGACGTACGCGGGCTCGTCGGGCGAGACCGCGTCCAGGACGGCGAGGGCGTCCTCGCTCCACTCGGCCACCCGCTGGTCGCCGAGGGGACCGTCGAGCGGGCTGCGCGACAGGCCGCGCTGGTCGTAGGAGACCACCGTGTGCCCGGCTTCCGCGAGCAGGTCCGCCATCCCTTCGAAGAGCCCGGCGTCCCCCGCGCCGCCGGGGACGAGGAGGAGGACGGGGCCGGTGCCGCGCGTCTCGTGGTGGAGGGTGGCTCCCGGGACCTTCAGCGTTCCGACGTTCATGAACCGTTCCCCCAGTTCTCCAGGACGTGATGGAGCGCGTCGAGCGAGCGCGCCCAGGAATCGGCGACGGGGCGGGAGTGCGCGAAGCCGCCGCTCAGTTCGATGTGGATGTAGCCGTGGAAGGTGCTGCGGAGCAGGCGGCCCGCGTCGGTGAGGTCGGGTTCGACCAGGCCGTAGCCGCGCAGCATGCCGTACGTGAGCTCGACGGCCCGCAGGAAGACGGCGGTGTCGGCGACCTCGGCCGGGTCGATCCGCTGCTGGGTGGCCGCGTACCGCCCGGGGTGGGCGAGGGCGTAGTCGCGGTAGGCGTCGGCGAAGGCGACGAGCGCCTCCTTGCCGGAGCGGCCGGCCACGGCGGCGCCGATGGCGTCGTTCATCTCGCCCGAGGCGAGGAGCGCGAGCCGCACCCGCAGGTCCCGCAGGTTCCGGATGTGCGAGTAGAGGCTCGCGTCCTTGACGCCGAAGCGGCGGGCGAGGGCCGAGACGGTGACCTTGTCGAGGCCGCCCTCGTCCGCCATCTCGGCTGCGGCCCGTACGAGGCCGTCGACGGTGATTCCCGCGCGCACCGGAATCCTTTCCTAGGAGGTCTAGGAAACAACCTAGTGGCCCTAGGTCGGGTGCGCCAGGGAATTAGAGACCGGGGAAGCGCACGCCCGTCAGGCGCTCCGACTCCTCCCACAGCCGGCGGCCCGTCCCGGGGTCGGCCGCCGCGTCGGAGAGGCGTACGCGGGTCGGGACGCCCCGCAGTTCGCCCAGGCCGTCCGGCCCGATGAACTCGCCGCCCGCGACGGACGGATCGGTCGCCGCGTACAGCTGGGGCAGCGCGCCCCGCTCCGGGCGCGCTGATCGGGGAGGCCTTCGCGGTGCTCGCGCCCTCGCTCGACTCCGTAAGCGCGTATCCGTAAGCACATGTCCGTAAGCACATGAAAAGGTGGGCCGGGTCCGCGCGATGCGGACCCGGCCCACCTCTACGGGGGTACGGAGCGGTCAGCCCAGCGCCAGCCAGGCGACGGCCGCCAGGACGGCGATCACGGCGACGACACCGACGATCAGGCCGACCCGCGGGCCGCCCGACGCGGCCGCGGCCTGCGGCTGCTGCCGCTGCGGGGTGCCCTCGTCGACGAAGGCGCGGAACATCTGGGTGCTGCCGGCGGGGTCGTAACCCTCGGGGCCCTGAGGGGGCTGGCCCTGGCCGTACGGTGCTTGCGGGTTGTGTGCCATGGGCCAGGACCCTAGCGAAGTCGGGGTGGGGGCCCCAAGCCCCGGCTCCACCCACTCGCCTTTGCCGATTCTTTAGCGCCGTTTGACCGATTTAGTTTGCCTGAAGCAACCATCCATCTCTATGGTTGCCCTAAGCAACAAGATGGACGGGGGACCGATGGCGACGCAGGGCATGTACGAGGAGCTCGCCCGCTCGGTGAGCGCGTTCGGAGCCGTGAAGCGCGGTCTCGCGCGCGTCCTGCCCTTCGAGTGCCAGGGCGGCCCGGCGGCCGTGCTGGCCCTGGTCAACCACCACGGCGCCATGCGGATGAGCCGGCTCGCCGAACTCATGTCCGTCGACATGTCCGTGTGCAGCCGCCACGTGGCCCACACCGTGGACCACGGCTGGCTCGAACGGCTGCCCGACCCCGACGACAAGCGCTCCCGCATCCTGCGACTCACGGAACCGGGTCACGCGATGCTCGGCGAGCTCGACCGCCGAGTGACCGAGGCCCTCTCCCGTCACCTCGCGGAGTGGTCCGACGACGACGTCGAACTCCTCACCCACCTGCTCGGCCGACTCCGCGACTCCTTCGGGGACTGCCGGGTCCAGGCCCACCACGCTTGAGAAAAAGGAAGTTCATGGCTACGACCACGCCCGACACCGGCGCGCGGGACGGCGTCACCGGTACCGGCGGTGGCGGCGACGCCGCCCCGATGACGCACCGGCAGATCATGGAGGCGCTGTCCGGGCTGCTGCTCGGCATGTTCGTCGCCATCCTGTCCTCGACGATCGTCTCCAACGCCCTCCCCCAGATCATCACCGACCTGGACGGCGGCCAGTCCGCCTACACCTGGGTGGTCACCGCCTCCCTCCTGGCGATGACCGCGACCACCCCGCTCTGGGGCAAGCTCGCCGACCTCTTCTCCAAGAAGCTGCTCGTCCAGATAGCCCTGATCGTCTACGTCACGGGCTCGATCGTCGCCGGTCTCTCGCAGAGCACCGGCATGCTCATCGCCTGCCGCGTCGTCCAGGGCATCGGCGTCGGCGGTCTGACCGCCCTCTCCCAGATCATCCTGGCCGCCATGATCGCCCCGCGTGAGCGCGGCCGGTACAGCGGCTACCTGGGCGCGACCTTCGCCGTCGCCACCGTCGGCGGCCCGCTGCTCGGCGGCGTCATCACCGACACCGACTGGCTCGGCTGGCGCTGGTGCTTCTACGTCGGCGTGCCCTTCGCGATCATCGCCCTGATCGTCCTGCAGAAGACCCTGAAGCTCCCCGTCGTGAAGCGCCAGGTCAAGGTCGACTGGGCCGGCGCCTTCTTCATCAGCGCCGCCGTCTCCCTGCTCCTCGTCTGGGTCACCTTCGCGGGCGACAAGTACGACTGGATGTCCTGGCAGACGGCCGCCATGGTCGGCGGCTCGGTCCTCCTCGGCGCGGTCTTCGTGTTCGTCGAGTCCAAGGCGAGCGAGCCGATCATCCCGCTCCGCCTGTTCCGCAACCGGACGATCACCCTCGCCTCGCTCGCCTCGCTCTTCGTGGGTGTCGCGATGTTCGCCGGCACGGTCTTCTTCAGCCAGTACTTCCAGCTGGCGCGGAACGAGTCGCCGACGATGTCCGGCGTCCTCACCATCCCGATGATCGGCGGCCTGTTCGTCTCCTCGACGGTCTCCGGCCTGATCATCACCAAGACCGGCCGCTGGAAGGCCTGGCTGGTCAGCGGTGGCGCCCTCGCCGCCGGCGGCCTCGGCCTGCTCGGCACGATCCGCTACGACACGGCGTACTGGCACATCGCGCTCTTCATGGCGGTCCTCGGCCTCGGCCTCGGCATGATGATGCAGAACCTGGTGCTCTGCACCCAGAACCAGGTGGCCCCCGCCGACCTCGGCGCCGCCTCCTCCGTCGTCACCTTCTTCCGCTCCCTGGGCGGTGCGATCGGTGTCTCGGCGCTCGGTGCGGTCATGGCCCACCGGGTCACGAACTACGTCAAGGAGGGCCTGGCCGAGCTCGGCCCGAAGGCCGCGGCCGCCATGGGCAAGGGCGGCTCGGGCGGCGGCATCCCCGACATGGACAAGCTGCCGGCCCCGATCCGCACGGTCATGGAGGACGCGTACGGGCACGGCGTCGGCGACGTCTTCCTCTACTCGGCGCCGTTCGCGCTGCTCGCCTTCGTGGTGACGCTGTTCATCAAGGAGGTCGCGCTGAAGAGCAACGCGGCGAAGGCCGACACGAAGTAGAAGACTCCCGGGCGCGCTTCGAGCGGAGGCGCGGCCGGGTCCGGTACGGAGCGGCGGGCAGGGGACGGCCCGCCGCTCCGTCATTTCTCCGTGTCGTGCGAGGCCTCGCGCGCGACCATGACCTCGATGCCGGCGATCAGGACGTCCAGGGCGTAGCCGAAGTCGCGGTCCCAGATCTCGCTGAGGCTGTCGTGCGAGGTCCGCTCGTCGAGGATCTCCCTCAGGCCCTCGATCTGCTCCGTGAGGTCCGGATCCTCCCGGAAGGCGCTCACCGAGTCCACGTAGAACTCGTCCTGCGACATCCCGGCCTCCGCCGCGCGCCGGCCGAACTGGGACTCGATCGTCCCGTAGCCGTACACGAACTGGAAGACCGCCGACATCGCGCTCGGCCGCCGGTCGAGCGAGAGGCCGGTCTCCGCGACCGTGTCGTGGATCTTCTGGCCGACGGCGATCGCGTTCGGGCCGATGTTCAGGTACTGGCCGGCGCTCGGCGACATCCAGCCGTGGCGGACCAGCATCCGCCGGTAGTCCAGGGCGAGCAGCCGGATCCGGCCCTGCCAGTCCTCGGCCGCGTCGACCGCCGCGAGGTCGATCTCGCCGTAGACGCTGTCCATGGCGTACTCGAGGATGTCGTCCTTGGTGTCCACGTACCAGTACAGGGACATGGCGGTGACGCCGAGCTCGGTCGCGAGCTTGCGCATGGACAGCTTGGCGAGGCCCTCCTCGTCGAGCATCCGGACCGCGGCGGCGACGATCCGGTCCCGGTCGAGCCCGGCCGGGCCGCCGCCGCTGCGGGTGGCTCTCTTCTCCAGCCAGACGCTGGAACGCGTCGGGTTCTTGGCCCGATCGGCTGCCTTGACCATCGCGCTCCTCCGTCTGTCAGCGGTCCGTCACCATGCTAGGCAGCGACCGGCTGTTCGGCGGTCACGGCCTTCTCCGCGCGTTCGGCCCGCTTGAGCAGGGCCGCCGCGAGGAGACCGCCGGCGAAGACGGCGATCGCGCCGACGAGCTGGCTGGCCTGGAGGCCGGAGGCGAAGGCGTCCGAGATCTGCCGGCGCTCGGCCTCGCCGCCGGCGGCGGCCAGGGCGGCCGGGAGGGAGGTCGCGGTGACGGCGACGAGGGCGGCGAAGCGGGCGTTGAGCACGGCTCCGAGGACGGCGACGCCCAGGCCGTTGCCGAACTCGGCCAGGGTGCCGTTGATCCCGGCGCCCACGCCCGCCTTCTCCGGCGGGATCGCGCTCATGATCGCGTTGGCCATGGCGGGGTTGGAGACGGCGAGGCCGATGCCCATCAGGACCAGGCCGAGGAGCATGCCCCAGTAGGTGCCGTCCGCGCCGCCACCGAGCAGGGCGATCGAGCCGAGCCCGGCCGCCACCAGGGTCATGCCGGCGGCCACCGTGGGCGGGGTGCCGAGCTTCATCACGATCCGCGGGCCGACGCCGGTGAGGTTGAGCGCGACGACGGTCAGCGCGAGCGGCGCCATCCGGAGACCGGCTTCGAGCGGCTCGTAGCCGAGGACGAACTGCAGGTGCTGGGTGAGCAGGAAGAGCGAGCCGCCCATGCCGAACATGACCAGGATCGCTCCGGCGACCGCGCCCACGAACTTCTGGTTGCGGAAGAAGTGCATGTCGAGCATCGGGTACGGGGCACGCAGCTCCCACAGCGCGAAGGCGGCGAGGACGACGACGCCGATCGCGGCCGGGACGAGCACCTCGGCCGAGGTCCAGCCGTGCCCGGGGCCGGTGATGATCGCGTACACGGCGGCGGTCATGCCGATCGTGGAGAGGAGCGCACCGAGCAGGTCGGGGCGGTCGCCCTGGGGGTTCTTGGACTCGGGGACGAGCTTCAGGACGGCGACGAGGGCGATCACCGCGACCGGGATGTTGATCAGGAAGATCATTCCCCACCAGAAGTGGTTCAGGATCACGCCGCCGATCAGCGGGCCGCCGGCGAAGCCGAGCGAGGCGACGGTCGCCCACAGCGCGATGGCCTTGACCCGCTCGGCGTCGTCGAAGATCTGCATCACGACGGCGAGGGTGGTGGTCATCAGGAGCGCGCCGCCGACGCCCATGCCCGCGCGGGCGGCGATCAGCTGCGCGGTGGAGTCGGCGAGTCCCGCGGCGAGCGAGCCGAGGCCGAAGAGCGCGAGACCGGTGGCGAGGAGCTTCTTGCGGCCGTAGCGGTCGGCGGCGTTGCCGGCGGTGAGCAGCAGGCCGGACTGGACGAGCGAGTACGCGTTGAT
Source organism: Streptomyces sp. NRRL B-24572 (assembly GCF_002156145.1). Lineage (NCBI taxonomy): Bacteria > Bacillati > Actinomycetota > Actinomycetes > Kitasatosporales > Streptomycetaceae > Streptomyces > Streptomyces sp. NRRL B-24572. Next base: position 6,617 of record NZ_MWIG01000378.1, read on the forward strand.
CATCCACTGGATGTCGGTGGTGGAGGCGTGGAGCTCGGAGGTCAGCGAGGGGATGGCGACGCTGAGGACGGTGTTGTCGAGCAGGACGGTGAGCTGGGCGAGACAGATGACGCCGAGGATCAGCCAGCGCTGTGGATGGCGGGCGGGGGTTGTCATACAGCACTCCTATACGGTGTACGAGGCCAAGGCTCGTACACCGTATAGGAGGTCTCGTACGCTGTATAGCGGTTATTTCTGCTTGGTCAGGTCGTAGAAGGTGGCGCCGTCGACCGTGACCTTCTCGAAGATCTCCGCGACCCAGGTGGAGATGGCGGAGTTGCCGCCGCCGAAGCCGCCGCCGGCCGCGATGAAGTAGTGGACCCTCCCCTCCGCCACGTACCGCTTGAACTGCGCGAGCGTCGGGGCCGGGTCGCTGCCGTTGAAGCCGCCGATCGCCATCACCGGCTTCTCGGTGGCGAGTTGGTAGCCGGCGGCGTTCTGGGCGCCGATCGTGGCGGCGACCCAGGTGTAGTCGTCGGCGTCGGCCAGGAGCTTCTGCTTGGCCTTGGTGCCGACATTGGCGCTGTTGAGGAGACCGCCGACGGTGCCGGGACGGACGCCCTCGGGAGGCTGCGCGAAACCACCACCGGGCGCCCTGCCTCCGGCGGCCTGGCCGGGAGCCTGACCGCCAGGAGCCTGACCGCCAGGAGCCTGACCCATGCCCTGACCGCCAGGGGCCTGGCCGCCGCCCTGGC